>NZ_JBFRSN010000433.1:0-9283 GCF_041473595.1 Vibrio sp. 10N.222.46.A1 | reverse complement strand
TTAAGTACCACATAAGTGTGGCAGATCCTCGGTAGGGGGAATCCATGTCATTCGTTATGTTCCAATACAAAAAAAGCCAGTGGGTAAAGTACCTCCACTAGCTTTATTATATGGTGCGGGTTGGGGATTCGAACCCCGGGGACTATCTCGAGAACATCTGTGAATCATATCAAGCAATAACTGAATCTTTGGTTACCCGCAGTACCCCTGATCCGCACCATTCAATCATCGTATTCAAGTCCATAACTGGAACTCCCATAACTGTACATGCTAAACCTAAAACTGCGCCTGCGTATACAACCAGAGACAAGATACCGCTCGTCAAGTCTTCAACGAATGCTGATTCTCTCAATTAGTTTATATTAAGTTCAAAACTCAACATTAAAATTAGTTGCATAACCATAGCATGATTTAGATAATATTCAATGGTTTGTAAGGTATTGTTAGCGCCAGAACATAACAAACTGTTCAAGAAGGGCGTTAGGTTTATCAGGTTAGTTCTTTATGAAGTTGAAATTATGAATATTGAAAATGAAGTAAAAAAATTTAAAACGCATGTATCAACAATGTCTGAAGAAGAGTCCATGAAGCATTTTTCTGAGCAGCAGAAAGCTTATGATATTGAGTATAAATCTTTCAAAAGCGCATATGATGAAGATAAGTGTTATATGTGTGGTAATCCATTTTCTAGTATTAGCACTGAAAAACCATGCTTACATTGGCTGTTAAGGCGTTGCAAATTCAAGAAAAAAGACTTTAAGAAAATAAGTGAAGCATTCGATTTTTATCAGATTTCAGCCTATCTAAGGTGGGTGGCTTTTGCTGAATCTGGCGCAAAAAATATTAATAACCTAAAAGAAGAAAGCTCGGATCGTAAAAAATTTGAAGTAACAATTAAGTGGAAAAATATTGAGTGGACTTTAGATTGTTCTCATAATGATTTCGCAGGTCATGCTGGTAGTAAAACAGACTTCCCTCATTGGCATTTTCAAATGCGTATTGATGGCAGGCAGTTTATTAATTTTAATGATTATCACATACAATTCTCAAATAACGACCAACTTAAATTGACTTTGGAGAATGATCAGGATTCAGGCTTTGAGCATAACTTTGGATATGCTGGGGAAGGTATGCAAGAGGTAATGGATGATATCGCTAAAGACTTTGATGGTCACATGGAGAGTGCAATGTCCGCATCAAATCCTGACGATGGCAGTGTTCATATTCAGTCAATGGTAATGGCTCCTGATGGTGGTATTTCTGGTGAAAAAATAGATGAAGCTTTAGAAATGCACAGAAAAACAGGTAAAACTCTTCAATACTGTTTTTCTAAAGTACTTGAATCAGATGAAAACGTATCTATTAAATCTATAGTCAGCCCTTCGGAAAGTGTTCCTGAGATAGCGAAAAGAACGGAACGCACGCGTAGATAAACCTAACAAAAACATAAAGGTGACGCTCTACACTCGGCGGTTTTGGTTCGGAGTTAAGTGTGCTTTGTAAGTTGGTCGTGGCGCCCCTTGTATTAGGCGTAGTGTGTCAGTGTGGGAATGTAGGTGTTCTTATCTAATATCCAAAGGTGTGTAAATAATGAATAAAGTACATGAACTTCAAAAAATGACTGAAGAAGAACTACTTGAGTATGGTGTGTTGATCGAAACTACAATTAGTTCGCTATTAATCGAATCGAAATCAAGCTCACCAACTAGGTCCAATCAGGCTGGAATGAGACTTGATTCTTGGGATAAGAAACAAAGAGAGTTAAATGACTTCCTATATAAGAAAGGTTAGTTAAAAGTTTGACTTTGAAGAACTAGGTGCGTGTCTTTATCGTGGGCTAATGGATATCGAAGGTGGGCTTTCAATGTGCTAAGTTGAGAGCCCATTTGGAAACTTAATAGGACTACGTGGGAAAAATACATACCAGCATTTAAGGTTTCAAGATACTTTTTCTAATCTTGTATAAACGATTTAGAGCTATAGGTCTAAATTGTTTATGTCCAAAAACGTTTTGAAACTGGTCAATCTTAATGCGAGCACCAAACAATTCTGTCGTCCCTTAGCCTTGGCACTCGTAATACACCTCCTTTGTAACCTGTCACCTTATTCCTGATTTCATTCTACCGAACAAAAGCGCCTCACTCAGTGTGGGCGCTTTTTTGTTTTCCTTCACAAGGAGTTTTTCTATGTCTACGACTCGTGGTGGTCAAATCACTTTCCATAACATTCGAATGTGGTGGCAAGTGAACGTAACCACAATCAAGTACCTCAATATCTTCGCGGCCTTGCTCGGGCTTATCACTACTTACCTCCTCACCTCGGCCAGCACATTAACCGGTGCCTACTACTACAGTCTATTTTGGCTCTTCAACAAATTAGGTTTTAGCCTAAAGCGCAACGTAGTGGTCGAATGGGAAGATCAACGCTACAGCAGCACCCTTGGCCAACAACTGCAAAACCCCATCTTGTCACAGTGCTACCAAGAATTGCTGCAAGCCCTGTTCAGTGGCCTACTGGTCTCTGTGGCCACTTCCACCGTGCTGTTTGTGATTATCAACCACTGGTTTAAGAGAAAAGGGCAAGAGCAAAGCGAAGATAACCACATTCGCGGCTTTCAATTGGCTGAGCCTAAAGCCGTCACCGCAGAGCTGAAAAAGAAGAAAAAACTCTCTCCTTTTGCACTCGATGGTCACAAGCTTTTTGTTGATAGGTTTGAGGTCAAGCACTTAATGATTGACGGCACCACAGGCGCAGGTAAATCCGTTGCGATTCGCAAGTTATTGCGCTGGATACGGGCGCGAGGCGATAAAGCCATCATCTACGATAAAGGCTGCGATTTTGTCAGTAAATTCTATGACCCTCATAAAGACGTGATTTTAAATCCCTTCGATGAGCGTTGCGCTGCATGGGATATTTGGAGTGATGCCAAAGAAGCCCCTGACTTTGAATCGCTCGCGGCCGCGCTTATTCCGCAACACGGCGAAGGCGACCCGTTTTGGGTGGATTCCGCACGAACCATTTTCGCAGCAACCACCTATCAAATGATGATCGATGACAAACACAAATGTACCATTGAAAATTTGCTGCACATTATCTTAACGTCGGAGCTTTCCACGCTAGGTGAACACTTAAAAGACACCGAAGCTAGCTCCCTCGTCTCGAAAAGTATCGAGAAGACAGCTATCTCCATCAAATCGGTACTAGCGACTTACATTAAGTCATTACGTTACTTACATGGTTTGGATGAAAAAGACGCACAAGGCCACCATAAACGGGCGCCATTTTCGATCACAGATTGGGTGCAAGATGAATCCCAGCAAGGATTTTTATTCCTATCGAGTAACGCAAGACAACACACCGCACTCAGACCACTGATCTCGATGTGGCTTGCGATTGCCTCCAACGCCATTCTAGGAATGGAGCCCGATGACGACCGCCGAATTTGGGTGATCATCGATGAAATGCCTACGTTACATAAACTGCCTGAACTCACGCACATTATTTCTGAAGTGCGTAAATTTGGAGGATGTTATTTACTGGGTTTGCAATCTTACGCTCAATTAGAAACCACTTACGGGCGCAACGCGGCGAGAGTCATTTTTGATTTGCTCAACACGCGCTTTTTCTTCCGCGCCCCTTCAAAAGCGATGGCCACCATTTCCTCGGATGATCTTGGTGAGCAAGAAATCGATATCTCACGAGAAAATATTTCTTACGGGGCGAACGCACTGCGTGACGGTGTCTCACTTGGCCACCAAAACAAAACGCGTCCTGTGGTTTCTCCTGCCCAAATCCAAGGTTTGGATGATTTAGAGTGTTACTTACGCACCCCTAACTCCATGCTCATCACTAAGCTGCAACTGAAGTACGACCGCATGAGCAATCTCCAACCCTCCTTCATCAAACGCAACCTACCAGGCGGGAAAGCAATGGAGAGTATCGACCAAGCCTTGATTTTTCATGAGTTAATTGCTTTGCATGAACTCGATGAAACCCAAAGAAACCGATTACTCGCCATTCAGCAAAGTACCTATGAAAACGAAGAAGAGCAGCAGCAAACCAGAACCCATCAAAAACAAACCCTTGCCAAAGCACCGAAAAAGGAAAACCCGACCAATAACGCTGCCCAAAACCAACAGCTCGCTGAAAACACACAAAATGCACTACAGCGAGAAACCGAAGAGGCGTCCATGACACAAGCAGAAACGGGCGAGATGTACGATTAACCACACGAAATGAAACATCAAGGAACATTTAGAGACCGAACACAATCTTACCCTCCCCTGTAAAAACCCTTTACCACCCTTTCATTCACATCAACGCCGTCCGCTAACCCATTCGTACCACACCCAACTCACCGGCATTCCGCTGACGTGGCGGCTTTGCTGCGCCCCAAAAAAAGGAGAACACCTTATGATGTCCATTAGCCCTCTTAAATCCGCCTCTGGCGCCGCCAAGTATTACTTAAACGAAGAAAACACCCAAGAGACCCCTGACATTTCTCTCGAAAAAGACAGCAACGACAACTACTACCTCAAAGAAAACAGTACCAATGAAAACACCTTTTGGCATGGTCAGTTAGCCGAAGAAGCAGGCCTACTCGGTAAACCGGTTGACCAAAAAACGTTAGAGTCCGTTTTATCTGGACACCTAGGCCATGAAACCATCAAAGGCAAACGCGACGATCATAAATCGGGGTTTGACCTAACCTTTTCTGCGCCAAAATCGGTCAGTGTACTTGCTCTCGTCGGGGGTGACACACGTTTAATCGATGCGCATAACACGGCGGTCAAATTCGCGCTCTCGCAATTAGAAAAAGACGTAGCACAAGCCACGCACATCAATGACGAAGGCGCTCGTGAGTTCATCAATACCGAATCCATGGCCTTTGCGGTCGTGCGCCATAAAACCAGTCGTGAAAACGACCCACAACTCCATTCCCACGCTTTGACGGCAAACATGACGCGCGACAAAGAAGGGCAACTGCGTACACTCGCCTCTTCTCTCAAACAAAAAGGCGGCGTCATCAATGGAACAGGCGAGCGCATTTACCACTTCCAAAAGTACTACACCGCTCTTTACCAGAGTCAGCTTGCCAAAGAGAGCGAACAAATGGGTTATCAAATGCAAGGATTGGGTAACGGCCAATTTGAAGCCAAAGGCCTCCCTCAAATCCTCCTTGATACGTTTTCTACTCGCAAACAACAGCTCGACCAACAAGCCTTAGATTTTGGGGGGACGCAAGCGGCAAAAGATGTAGCCGCACTCGATACTCGCAAAGCCAAAACCTACGAAAGTGAGGCCGAGCTCAATACTCGCTGGCAACAAACGGTGTGCAACAAAGGCTATCAGCCCAAAGACTTGGTTAAAAACGCCCTCGGCATCGCTCAACAAGAGCATCACCCTGAACAAATCGCTAAAGACGCGTTTAGTCGCGCCGTTGAACACTTGGGGCAATACAACACGGCACTAAAACTGCAAAAGATCATAGAATTAGCCGCGGCCGAGTTTACCAAGGGCGGCGTACAAGCCAATGCAATCGACCTTAAAGTGGTCGCAGACCAATGGGTGAAAGACGGGGCGCTTCTCCCCCTTTCCATGAAAGGTCAATACACCACTCAAACCATGCTGAAAACCGAACAAGCGTTAATGGCGGCCAGCAAAGGGCGTACGCACCATATGCGTACTCCCGTCAATGACGCTACGTTAGATAAACTGACCCTCACTCAAGGCAACTGCCAAAAGGTGGCGGACATTTACCAGTCCACCAAACAGTTTCATGTGGTCAATGTGTTTGGCAACAGTGAGCAAATCGCGCAAAACCTATTGAACGTCGGCAACCATGTCGGTAAACGTGTCCACTTAGTGTCACAAAACGCCAAAGACAAACACCGTCATAGCCAAACCATCCAACGTGAAAGTCATACGGTCGCAGCCTGGGTAAAACACCGGTTTCAAGAAGAGCATCGTCACTCTGTCCATAGTTTGTTGCACTCCGACCTACCAATGACCAACAAAGATGTCCTTCTCGTCGACAGCGCCCACAAAATGAGCGCGAATGAGTTGATCGCTTTAAACGCAAAAGCTAAGGGATCGGGGAGCAAAGTCATCTTGCTGAACAACACGTCCAGTCGCCAAGGTTTTAAAGCCTATAACGCCATCGAGCTTTACCGCAAAGGCAACGTCGTCTCGCACTCTTGGGTAGACAGCAAACAGATAGACAGTAAGGTTGCCTTGCACGACAGTGATACGCGCACCCTCGCCAGAGCTTATACCTACTTATCAAACAAAGAAGACACACAAGTGCTGGCGACTTCTCACGTTGAACAACGACGATTGACGGACGCGATCCGGACCTCTCTACAGAACCAGGGTCAACTTGCCCGCAGCGGCATCACCTTGTTGACTCAGCAACCTCATTATTTGTCTAAACCCCAACAGGAGTTAGCGCAACACTACAAGCCGGGCATGACCCTTCGCCATTGGGAAGACGGAAAACCTCAAGAGTTAGTGGTTTCCACATCGGATAAGACAAACAATCGAGTCCATGTACTCAGCAAAACCGATGGACAAGAATACACCCTCGATCCCGCTTCCACCGGATTCAAAGCCCTCAACATGCAGGTCTTTAAACCTGAATCGTTGCAAGTTAACCAAGGTGAACGCCTCATAACCACCAGTAAGCACTTTCCATCTGGGTTGAACGCCAATGAACGTTACGTGGTCACAGGGTTATCTAAAGAAACCCTGACGTTAACGGACACGCAAGGCGAATCGAAAACCATCCCCGCTGAAGCCCTGAAAGACGCACCACTAAAATACGACTATGTGCATTCCGCCAGTCATATCGAACCAAGGCCGCACACTCTTATTTCAGGCAAAACCTTTACGCTCTCCAAAGCGCTCTTCCATGATCTGACCGAGAAAAGCGCGCGCATCGATGTGTTTACCGACAACCCCGATAAAGCCCAGGCCGCGCTTGAGAAAAGCGAAGTGAAGCTTTCTGCCATCGAGCGAGTGATGCACACTCAAAGCGTCAACGACCGCTACCTGACTGACACCACCGCCATCACCGTCAAAAGCGACATCCAGCAAGCCCTCACTCTCTTAAACAAAGAGCAAAATTCACCACTGCAAGAGAAAGCGTTGAACTTTGCCCTGAGTCATCTTTCTGAAAAAGAAGCGGCGTTTACACAAAAAGAGTTAGTCGTCGAAGCGATCCGTTACGCTTTTGAAGAGGCCAATCAACCGATAATCAAAGATCAAATTGAAACAGAGCTCGCCAAGCGCAGTGACACCCTCTCTGCCGAATACAGCGACGGCACACGCTGGACCACCCAAGCGGCGCTCGATACCGAAAAGCACATCTTGCGGAACATTGAGCAAGGGAAAAATCAACACAAGCCGTTTGCCACCCACAGACAAGTCAGAGATTATCTCGATGCACAGCCTCGCCTTACCCAAGGGCAAAAGGACGGCATCACCCTTATCTCAACGACCAAAGACAGTTTTGTGGCCGTGCAAGGTTTAGCGGGCACCGGTAAATCCACCCTACTCGAATCCAACATTGAATTGATTCAACACGCTAGCCAAGCCAGTAAACACTCACCTTCACAAATCATAGGTATTGCACCAACGCACGCCGCCGTCAGCGAACTGGAAAGCAAAGGGATACAAGCGCAAACGCTGGAAAGCTTACTGACCGACCTAAGACGTGGCATCACCTTACCAGAGGACTACAAAAACACGCTGTTCTTCCTCGATGAAAGCTCCATGGTCAGCAACCAACAAGCCAAAGAGCTCACCGACCTTGTATTACAAAGCGGCTCCAAAGCCACCTTACTTGGGGATAAAGAGCAGCTGCTTTCTCTTAATGCCGGTAAACCGTTTGAATTGAGCATGAGACAAGGACTCATCGATACGGCTTTTATGACCGACATCATTCGTCAGAAGAATGAAATACTGCTTGGTGCCGTACACAACATTGTGGATAAGCAGCCACACAGCGCCCTCGATAAACTCTCTCAGCAAAGCCCTGATACACTCGGTAGCACGCAACATATTATCTCCACCCTCGATGAGAGTGCGAAAGACCAAAGCAAAGCACAGCTTATTGCCACCGAAAAGCTGCCTTACGCTGTAGCACAGGACTACCTTGCCCGTACGCCCGAAACGCGAGAAAACACGCTTATCATTGCTTACACGAATAATGAGCGTGACCACATCACTGAGCACATTCGTGTCGGACTGATGAAAACACAAGAGATAGGCCAAGAGAACATCATCACCACCCGATTGCGCTCTACAGGTGAGAGCAAAGAAGAGTTAGCCACCATGATGCCTTATCAGAAAGGGCTCATTTTAAGCACCAAGCAAGGAGAGTACGACATCATTACCCACATTGATTCGGAGCACGGAGTGGTGACACTTCAAGACGTGAATACAGGTAAGACAAAACCGTTTTTGCCACGTAACAAAGACCACAAATACACGTCACTCTTCGCTCAATCAGAAAAGCCGCTTTCAACCGGTGATAAAATCATGACCCGCTTTACCGACAAAGCGCGAGGCATTAAAGCCAATGTGGAATACACCATCAGCCGTGCCACCAAGGAAGAAATCACCGCGCTTTCGAAAGAAGGGCAAACGTTAAACCTCAATCCAAACCAACTCAAAGATGGGCATTGGGATTACGCTTACACCAGAACTGCGGACATGGCGCAAGGAGCGACGTATCAGTACGTCATTACCACTCTCAAAGGCAAAGGCGCACTGACGAACTTAAGACGCGCTTACATCGATTTGAGCCGAGCGAGCACTCATGTCAAACTTTTTACCGATAACCCAAAACAGATGATGAAGAGCTGGTTATCAAAAGAGGTCAATAAACACAGTGCCATTGAAACCATCGAAAACATTGCACCACACAGTACCCCTTACTTTAATGACAAAGCTCTGCCTCATGAAGACGTACGTTATCAAAATAGAAACGGAGATTTTGACTACAACCAATTTAAAGAACACATCAACCAAGCGCTCCCTAAATACACCGAAAGCTTAGCCATCAACCTATTGGGACAACCGAACCCATCTAAATCAGACCGTGACTATTTAACCTTTGGTATCGGTAAATCGGCTCTAAAAGTGTCATTAACGGGGGAATATCGAGGGTATTTTAAAGACTATACCACCGGTGAAAAAGGCTCATTAATCAATTTGATGATGAGTCATAAGGAAATAAATTATAAGGAGGCAATGAAAGAAGCCCACAACATCCTTAATG
>NZ_JBFRSN010000432.1:0-1096 GCF_041473595.1 Vibrio sp. 10N.222.46.A1 | reverse complement strand
ATAGAAAGGTAAAAAGGCCGAAACTTTCGGATCATTATTATTTTTAGACTTAGATTTTTTCAGTTTATAAAACCCAAATAAAACTAAGGTTGTAATAAACGAGAACAAAGATGTTGCGATTAAAATCACTTCAATTACATCAACCATAACTATCTCACTTACGCTAAGTAACAATTAACAAGGCGACTAACAGTTTGATAGTCGTACTTAGTATTCAAGTGGCCTTGAAGCAGGGAAAATGCTGAATATTTAGCATCTCGTAAAGGGAACTCAACAGACTTAACATCAAGACCAAGTTTCTTTGCTTCTATTAAAACGCTCTCTCGAAATTCTTGATCATTAAAACGAGTAATCACCTTACGATCCTCATTTTTTAGTCGCTCTTTCAAACGACCCGCTTGTTGTAAATTAGAACCTGAATGTTCTTTAATCCCTAGCTCAATTAACAAAAACTTGTTCTCATATTCATCAAGTAACCTTGTAAACCCAAACGAGTGCTCTCGAACTTGAGTTGGAGTCAAGTCGCCCTCCGAGTAATGATTAAGAGTATCAATGAAGTTAACGAGCCATGATTCGATGAGCGCATGGTCATCCCATACAGCCCCGACACCATTTGCCAGTACATAGTTACCGAAATCGGGTACAGCTGTTATAGTGCCAAAGTCCAAAAATCGACCGTCAACCGATATATTCGAGCTCGTTAAAGAGCCATGTGGAATACCTTTAACTCTCGATGCTGCAATCTGGCAGGCCAGTCGATCAATCATTTTATTGAAAGCATCACTAAGTGACGCACCCTCAACCCCACCTAACAGAAACTTGGATAGGTAAGGTAAAGCCTTCCTCACACGATTAGCATCATTATCACGAAGATAACTATAATTCACCGCTGGCCAGAAAAATGTGCATCGCTCAAAGTGTGCGGGACGTACTGAAACTTCCCTTATTGCTAAAGCACAGTGTTTGTAAGGGGCTTCATCTAAATATCCAAATTTATGCTTTGTATTGGTTTTGATAATGGCTAACGTTCGTATTGCTCCGTAAGGTAAATGCTTATGACAAATCTCGCCCCAAATCGCTTCACTAATAGCCTCAT
>NZ_JBFRSN010000431.1:0-1521 GCF_041473595.1 Vibrio sp. 10N.222.46.A1 | reverse complement strand
AGCAATAAATAAAAAGACGCCCAAGTATTAGTAGTATTACTACTAATACTTGGGCGTCTTTTTATTTATTGCTTTTCGGCCAATCTTAAAGCCGATGGCTTTTATACTTTCCTCATAATCAACGCCTGCGCATTAAGCATCGCTTCCTTAGTACTGACATCTAAGGTTTTCACGTTCGCAAAGCGTTCGATCTCTTTAATTGCCACATCATGAGCAAAAATCACCAACCTCGCCCGCTCAATGTCTTTCTGTGTAATGCGATTGCCGATTCCGTTGGCCCCCTGCGTTTCGACTTTAATCCGAACCCCAAGATGATGAGCCGCCTTTTCCAAAGACTTAGCCGCAAGAAACGTATGAGCAACACCAGATGGACAAGAAGTGATCGCCAATACATCCGCTTGCCCTTCTTCCGTTATCGAGCCACCCGTAAACTGATTAGAACTTACTTCACCTTCGACCACGTTCTTTTTCAGTAGTATCACGATCAGAGCCGTCGTCAGTGCTCCTGCTAGTGTGCCGACGATATAGCCAATTTTGCCGTCAACCACCGGCAACACTATCCAGCCGCCCCATGGTGCATGGTTGATGACATGGAACATAAAGCCAACCACATTACCGACAATGCCACCAGCAACAACAGCAGGCAGAACTCGCGCAGGATCGGCGGCAGCAAAAGGAATCGCACCTTCACTGATGCCGATCATGCCCATAATACCCGCTGCTTTTCCGGCTTCGCGTTCGTCTCGTTTGAATTTCTTAGGTGATATGAAAGTGGCAAGCGCCATGCCTAATGGTGGCGTACAAATGGCAATACCGACGCCCCCCATTAGCCAAGGTTGAGTGTTCACCTGCGTTTGAGCAAACAGCGTCGCCACTTTGTTGATTGGGCCGCCCATATCAAAGGCCGTCATCGCCCCTAAAATACTGCCCAACACCACTTTTCCTGAGCCCGCCATGCCAGTCAGCATTTGGTTCATCTCAAGCATCACATACGCGATAGGAGAGCCAATCACCCACATCACCGCCCCACAGGTTACAAAGGTGCCGACTAATGGATAGATGAAAATCGAACTCAGCGAGATCATACTGTCTGGCAGTTTGATCTTCTTGAGCAAATTAACCACGAAACCTGCGAAGAAGCCGACCACAATTGCGCCAAGGAAGCCGGTACTGTACTGATTGACCGCGAGCCAAGAACCAATCATTCCGGGTGCTAAGCCCGGTTTGTCGGCCATTGAATATGCAATGTAACCACCGAGCACCGCGGTAAACAGGGTTAGCCCCGCGATACCCATTTGTGCTATGTCAGCAAGAACACCGCTCTCAGGCACAGCGCCATGGCCAGACATCATTACCGACAAAGACAAAAGCACACCGCCTGCGACCACAAATGGGATCATGTGTGAGGTACCGTATAACAAGTGTTCTTTGAGGCGATTAAGAGATTGTGCCCAAGGGCTGAGTGGCTCGACATACACTTCATGATGGCTTGAGGCATAACTATCAAACGATTCAGAATTG
>NZ_JBFRSN010000430.1:0-2235 GCF_041473595.1 Vibrio sp. 10N.222.46.A1 | reverse complement strand
ACGTAACCTAGAGAAAAAAGATCCTAACCGTGCCGATATCGCTTATCCAGTGTGGGGTAACACGTGGGAAAACCCTGCAGAGCCGGGTGAAGCGGGTATTGCTCTTGGTGAAGAGTTTAGCTACAAAGTGGAAGTGAAAGGCACCATGATGTACCTAACGTTTGAAACCGAGCGTCACGATACCGTTAAGTATGAAATCGACCTGAGTAAGGGCATCGATGAACTTGATTCACCAACGGGCTATGCTGAAGATGATTTTTACTACAAAGCGGGCGCATACGGCCAATGTAGCGTGAGCGATTCTCACCCTGTATGGGGGCCTGGTTGTGGCGGTACTGGCGATTTCGCTGTCGATAAAAAGAATGGCGATTACAACAGTGTGACTTTCTCAGCGCTTAAGTTGAACGGTAAATAGCACATAGCATAACCAATAGGCTAGCTAGACGCAGTCCTTAAGGAATATTTTCGAAGACCACTTAACCGAATGTTGAGTGGTCTTTTTGTTTTATATGAGTTTTAGATGACCTTGGTATTAATGTGACCTTGGTATCAATGAGGGTGTGCTGAAGCCTACCAATGAAAGGTACAGCTAAAACAATACAACCTTGTCAAAAGACAAGGTTGTATTCAGAAAGCGTAGGAAGATTTTAGGACGGCAACTCGATACGGAGTTTAGTCATACATCAACTCTTTGGCTTTGTCGGCATCGAACTCTTTAAGAGACTTTCGAGCCAAATGACGGAATGGAAAAGCTTTAACGACTTCTTCGAATGGTTGGATAGCGAATGCCCAAAAGATAGAACCGTCTAATCCAAAGATGATCAATGCACACAATGGAATTGAAATTACCCATTGACCAGTAAAGTTGATTTTGAAGACTGCGGTCGTTTTTCCTAGTGCTCTTAATACATTCCCATGAACCGTGTTGTAGCCACGGACAATCGGCAAGAAGATGTAGAGTGGGGCGATAACGGCCAATGCTTGATAGGTAGACTCATCCAAGTTCGGGTAAATGTCACCAATAACCAGACTTAATCCTGCGAACAAGATTGCACACACAAAAGAAATGACGACCGCAATATCAATACTGGTATCGACGTTTTTGACTAGGTCATCCATCTTTTTAGAGCCAATCGCTTGGCTGATAGTAATTGCGGAAGAGTGAGCCCAAGCAGTAATAAATTGAGAGACAGCCCTGATCCAAGGCATCACCAAAGTAATCGCAACATACGCGTTGATGTTAAGTTGCGAATACAGTAACTGATAAATCGTTGCGCCAATCAATAGCATGGTTACATTTGCTGCGACAGGGAATATCTCGATAAAGTGACGACGAACGTTTGTCATGAACTCAGATCGCAGGGCGTCTAATTTGAGTGAAATTGCCGAGCTCAAATACACGCAAAGAACCAGATACACAAGGCGAAGGGTGATAGCAATAACACTGCCTAGCGCGGCGCCTTGAACACCAATACCTTCGAAATTTGAAAAGCCGTGAATGAGTCCATAAGAAAGTACAGCGTTGATCGGCAATTCAATCAAATACCCTTTAAACGGTATTTTGGTTCTTCCTAATGCATTAAATAGGGCGATAATTACTTGCGTTAATGCTGTGAAAATGACGAGATACTTTGAGATATCAAGGTAGTGGCTGATTTCTAAGTAAAGGGCTTTATCGTCGGTTAAAGCTTGAATTAAAGGCTGTTCTAAAAAGGTGAGCAGAAACCAAAATATTGTCGCGATACCTAAGTTGATGAACAGACCTGCCCAAAACGCTTTGGATAATGAAGCGGTAATGCCAGAACCCACGGCGCGACTCAATACTAGCTGAGTGCCGTTTGCCAGCGCCATTTGAATACCGAGTACAAAGGCAACCATAGTGGTCGCAATTCCCATGGCAGCCAAAGGTATTTCACCAAGAGGAGAAACCAGCAGCGTATCGATCATCAACATCGACTGCATCAATATACCGTTTAGGGCTAGGGGCCAGGCGAGAGAGAAATTTTTCCTTACATACGATTGTGTAGACACAAACAACACCTTATGTGTGTAACCGTAAGTTTTCTCTGAGAGGACCCGAGTTCAACATTTAAAGATGAAACACTACGGTAATGGATGGTTAAAAATGGGCGCTAAAACTTACTGACTCGTGTATTGGGATACACGAGTCAGTCTGGTCAATCTTGGTTATGCGATTGCTAATTCAACCCTAGACAGCTTTTGGTTTTCATCATC
>NZ_JBFRSN010000429.1:0-5877 GCF_041473595.1 Vibrio sp. 10N.222.46.A1 | reverse complement strand
ATTGAGCAAGGTTTGCTGACATGAAGATCAAACTCTATGGCTGTTCAGTTAGAGTTCGGTATTGTTGTCGAAATGAAGGCAAATGAGAAGCCAAAGCGAAAGATAAATCGGCTTTGGCTTCATTTAGTTGCTTTTGCTTATCCGAAGCGCGTCCGAGCTTGATTGAAACTCGATCAGTTCGAGTGTTCTAGCTCTAGTTGCTCGGCTTTTTGGTAAGCAGGGTGGCTCGTTAAAAGATCACCGTATTTAGCAATGTTAGGGTAGAGCGCAGTGGCACCGAAGTTACCCACGATTTCTACGATGAACGACATCATGAAATCGGCACCCGTCAGAGTATCAGCAACAAGGTAAGTTTTACCTTCAAGCGCTTCGTTGACAAAGGTTAGGATCTTTTGGTTTTCATCATCAGCGTAGCCGCCAAGGAAATTAGTCTCGCAACCGTCTTTCATCACAAAGATTTTAAGTAGCATTGGCAGAATACCAGAGCTTTCAGCGAAGTGAAGCCACTGTGAGTATTCCACGTAGTCAGCGGTGCCGCGCACTGGTGCGAACTTACCTTGACCGTATTTGTCGATTAGGTACTCGGTGATAGCACCAGATTCGCTGATCACGACGCCATCGTCTTCAATAACCGGAGATTTACCAAGAGGATGAACGGCCTTCAATTCTGGTGGCGCTAGAAACGTTACACTGTCTCGTTGGTATGGTTTGATTTGGTAATCTACTCCAAGCTCTTCCAATAGCCAGATGATGCGTTTTGAGCGAGATTTGTTTAGGTGATGCAAAGTAATCATGATTTTACCTAGTTAACTGGTTCAGTTTTTGAATTTATTTAGCTTCGTTTGTTTTGATAACAAGCTTACCGAAGTTTTGGCCTTCCAATAGACCCATGAATGCTTGTGGCGCCTCGTCTAGGCCTTCAACTAGGTGCTCACGGTAATGCATCTTGCCTTGAGACAACCATTCTGTCATTTGAACAGCAAACTCATTGTAACGGTGTGCGTAATCATCAAAGATAATGAAACCTTGCATCTTAATACGCTTGACCAAAAGAGTGCCCATAAGGCTAGACATGCGATCTGGGCCTTCAGGAAGTGATGTCGCATTGTATTGTGAAATAAGGCCACAAACAGGAATGCGAGCACCAGTGTTAAGCAACGGCATTACCGCATCGAACACCTTGCCGCCAACGTTTTCAAAATAAACGTCGATGCCGTTGCTACATGCTTTAGCCAGTTGCTCCGCGAAGTCGTCGGCTTTGTGGTCGATACATTCATCAAAACCAAGCACTTCTTTCGCGTACTGACATTTCTCTTGACCACCAGCAACGCCAATGACACGACAGCCTTTTAATTTTCCGATTTGGCCAACGGTTGCGCCTACTGCACCTGTTGCAGCCGCAACGACTAGAGTGTCGCCTTCTTTAGGTTGGCCGATATCAAGTAAGCCCATGTACGCAGTAAAGCCTGGCATACCCATGATGCCTAGTGCGTAAGAAGGGTGTGTTGGCTCTTTACCTAGTTTGATTAGGCCTTCACCATCAGACACACCAAGATCTTGCCAACCGGTGTAAGCCAGTACCCATTCGCCAACTTCAAAATCGCTATTGTTTGACTCTTCAACCTGACACACGGTTGCACCGACCATCACTTCATCAATCGCAACAGGGTCTGCGTAAGATTTAGCATCGCTCATTCGGCCACGCATGTACGGGTCTAGAGAAAGGTAAACTGAGCGAAGTAACATCTCGCCGTCTTTAATTGTTGGTGCGGCTACTGTCTCCAAACGGAAGTTATCTTGAGTCGGTGCGCCTACTGGGCGAGAAGCCAATACGATGCGGCGGTTGTCTTGTTGAGTCATTGGGTATCCTTAATTTTATATTATGTTTATTTAGAATTAGACCAGTCGTCTAGTCTTGTTGTCTAAAAATCCCGCCGTCATCAAATGATAAGAGGGCGGGTTATCTGTCGTTAGTAAAGACTAAACACAGTACGTGGTTAGTTTTTACCTTTTAAAATCTGTTGGGTTAGGTTTAAAGCTGATTCTAAGCTACGTGAACTCTGGCTTAGTTTGCTTAATAAGCTTGCGCCTAACCACATAGAATATAGATTTTGAGCGGTTTCTTGGCTCTCTTCAACCTTTATCGAGCCATCATCAATACCACCGACAATGCACTGCTCGATGGTATGCGTCACTTTCTCAGCACCTTTCAATAGCGCTTGGCGCATAGGATCAGAAAGATCAGAAACTTCGGCGCTGAGCTTAACGACTAAGCATTTATGAGCGTTACAAGTACCGTTTTCAATCTGTGACCATCGAGTGAAATAACTGATAATTCTCTGGTAATGGTTGCCTTCACCATGAACCAAAATAGTTTCAACTCTGCTGATGTAGGTCTCAAAATAGTGCTGGATCAGAGCCTCGCCAAATTGCTCTTTAGATTTAAAGTAGTGGTAAAACGATCCTTTTGGAACATCCGCTTCTTTAAGCAATTGCGATAAGCCAACGCCGTTAAAGCCGTTGTTCACTATTAATTGGTAGCCAACATCTAAAACATGCAGGCGTGTGTCGTTCGTTTTATCGTTCATGGGCTTACTATAAGTTAAATTAGACCAGTCGTCTAGTCTTCGGCTTTTTGAGGTATATTCCGTCGTTACAAAAGTGGCTTCAAATATTCAAACGTTCACATATAAAAAAGCCCCAACATAGCTCGTATGTTAGGGCTTAAATCAGTCTCTTCAATTATTTGATAGAGATTAACTCAACATCAAAAATCAAAGTTGCTGATGGTGGGATAGGGCCTGAACCACCTTTACCGTAAGCCAATTGGCTTGGGATAAACAGGCGAACTTTTTGGCCTTCGACCATGTAAGTCAAACCTTCTTGCCAGCCTTTGATCACTTGTTTAAGAGCAAATGAGATTGGCTCACCACGATCAACAGAGCTGTCGAAAACAGTGCCGTCGATAAGTGTACCGTGGTAATGAACCGTTACTTTGCTGTTCTTAGTTGGGTGCTCTGTACCAGTACCTTCTTCAAGAACTAGGTATTGAAGACCACTTTCAGTCGTAACAACCCCTTCTTTAGCGCCGTTTTCGATAAGGAATTGTTGGCCTTGTTCAATATTTTCTTCGCCAGATTTATGGTTCATCCAAGTGCGGTAGATCATGAAGCCAGCCAAAATAAAGACAATGACCGGGATGATAAATTTAGACATAGTAAAACCTATTTATTGTTGATTTTTTATAGAGAAAAGCCGTTAAGGCTGAGTCAAAAGGTAGTTGATCGTTTTTGCGATACCTTGAACATCTTGGTGACCTGCTGTTAGTACTTGGTATTTACCGTTGATGATAAATGTTGGTACTGAGTTGATTTGACCTTTAACCGAGATCTCTTCAGCTTTCTTTACGTAGTCAAATAGAGCGACTTGCTGTTCTTTGTTCAGTTGGTATGGGCTAACCAGACCACGAGAAGTGAACGCAGTCTCTAGAGCTTGTTGACGTTGTTCAGGAGTCGCATCTGCACCCATTTGAACCGCACCAAATAGGTCGTCCATGAACGCGTGGTCAGGGGTCGCATCAAGTTGCATTACTGCTGTGTAGTAGATCATTGCGCTGATTTGAGCACTTTCATTGAACGTAACGTGCATCTTGCCAATAGTTTGGTCTGTTAGAGATTCGATCTCTGGAATTGCACTTTCCATTTGACGGCAGTGACCACAATTTAGAGAGAAGATTTCAGTGATCGGAGACAGGTTAAATTCAGTTAGAGCAGTAGGCAGCGCTTCGTATTGAACGCCTTTCTGTGGCTCGTCTGTTTCACTACAACCCGCGATAATCAGTACGGCAGCAAGTGCTGTGATGAATTTAGTAAATGGTTTAAACATAATGTTTGCTCTAGCGTTGAGAAGTCGTGAGATTCTAACTATTTAGTACGAATTGGAAAACAATTATAAGGTAAATAAATGCAAACAGTTGGAACGGGCGGGCGATGACAGGCGAGTTGACGATTAACTGTGATCAAAAACACTTTTTTTGGACGTGCTTTCTTTTCGTATAAAGTTTTTGTCTAAAGTTTTTCTCTCAGTGCCGATATAGACATTAGTGAATGGTTTATCTGCATAAGTGGTTGGTGAAGTAATGAGATATTTAGCGATAATGTTAAGCATAGCTTTGGCTGGGTGCGAAACTACGTTACCAACAGGGTTATTCGGTGAGGATATGTTACAAACTGCACCGAAAACTGATTATGACATTATGTACCCTGAATGGGGTGTGGTTCAAACCACTCATCAGCAAGGAACTATTACCACTAACTACGGACGTGGCGTTTCGACCAATGATCCACTGGAAGTCTTTTTAAGACAAAACCGTATCGATTTTGAAGTTTTACCTGGCAACCATGTGATGGTAAAGCTTGTACAGCATGTGAACTTTAAAACAGGTTCGACATCTCCTGAACCCGCTTACAACAATTGGTTGGACACGTTAGGCAGCTATCTTTCTCGACGCCAAGACATTGATGTCGTCATTGAAGGACACACTGATAATACAGGCAGTGATCGTGTTAATGATCCGCTCTCTGAACAGCGCGCAAAAGAAGTGAAAGCTCGCTTAGAAAGTAACTATGTTTCGAGTCGTGCTATTTACACCCGCGGTTTCGGTGAGTACGTTCCCGCGTGTAACAACGCTTCAGCACAAGGTAAAGCCTGTAACCGCCGTGTAGAGTTGATGCTGATTGTGGCGAAATAGATGCGAGAAGCTTGATTCTTTGAATCGAAAGAGCGTATCGATTACAGACATAAAAAAATCCCTCATGAAGAGGGATTTTTTGTATTTAGCTTGTGTTGCTTTTTCCGCTTATGCGAACTGTTTTTCTAAGTAAGATACGATATCCGAAGATTCGTACATCCACTCAGTTTTACCGTCTTTCTCGATACGTAGACAAGGCACTTTCACACGACCGCCGCCAGCTTCAAGTTCTGCACGGTGTTGTTCGTTGTTTTTTGCATCACGAAGTTCAAACTGAACAGACTGACGTTTCATCGAGCGTCGTACTTTTACACAAAATGGACATGCTTCGAATTGGTACAACGTGTGCGTTTTTGCCTGTTCGTTCACTTTGCTTTGTTCTTCTTGAGAACGCTTCACACCGCGTGGGCTGAAAACAAAATTCAACAGCAAGATGACGCGACCTAAAAACCAACGGATAAACTTCATAACTCTCTCTACATATTTAAAATTAGCGTTACAATTTGCAGCATTATATACACAAGTTTTGTCAGATGCTCGCAACAAACCGCTAATATCTATTTTGTCCGTTCGATCGTGTGAGACTTCGCCACATTTAGCCCTAAACGTTTGGACAGTCGAGTCAGGTTTGCTCGGTCTGTTTTCAGAACTCGCCCTGCTTGCGCCCAGTTAAAGTTGGCATCTTCCAACACCTCAGTGATGATGCTGCGTTGAAAATCATCGGTAGCGCCACGTAAACCTGCAGATAGGTCGATCGTTGGTGTTGATAAAGGTGTGTTTTTTACCTGTGTCGTCGCTATAGGCTGATCTTGGTCGAGTGGGCCACAATCTTCTTTAGTGATTGTCACGAGGTTTTTGTTGGTGCTACGAGCTAATGCTTTTAGTGCTGAACGGCTAATCACGTGCTCAAGCTCACGTACGTTACCTGGCCAACCGTAACGGTTTAAAAATACCAGTACATCAGAGCGGAATTTAACTTGGTTGATACCAAGTTTACGACGTGCCTGTTCTAGGAAGAAGCCTGCTAGCAAGCTGATGTCGTCACCTCGGTCTTTCAGAGCTGGCACTGCGATAGGGTACACACTCAATCGGTGGTATAAATCGGCTCTGAATCGACCGTCTTCAAC
>NZ_JBFRSN010000428.1:0-5286 GCF_041473595.1 Vibrio sp. 10N.222.46.A1 | reverse complement strand
CGATGAAAGCATTACCCCACTGAGATGAGAAAGGCATGATGATGATTGCGCCTTCACACTTGTGACGAATAGTATGGCCTTTACCTGAAACCACGATTGGCGTTGCCATATCGAAGTCAAAGCCGCTTTCTGCAAGAATACGCTTTGCGCCACCGGTTACCATGTTAGTGATTTCACCCACCATGTCGGTCACTTCTTCGTTCAAACCGTTTGGTCGTTCACCTAGCATGTTTTCCATGATTTCTAGAGCAAGCCCTTCATCAAAGGTGATCGACATTGAGCCACGAGACTGTGTACCAACCATACCAATTAGGCCGGACACATCACCACGAGCGATTTCATCTTTCTTCACTCTTGGTTTCTGAGGCTTTAATTCTAGAGATGCCATCGTTTTTAGTACGTTCATCAAAGAAGCTAAAAACGGGTTTACAAATTCAGCGCGCATAATGTTCTTCTATAATCTTATTCTTTCATTTCGGAGGAGCAAGTTTGGCAAATGCCATGTGATTCAATGACATGGTTGGTCAACTTGAATCCATGCTGCTCGGCGTTACTCGCGAGTAGGGCGACAAGCGCATCGTCTTGTAATTCTATCACAGTGCCACATTTATCGCAGATCAGTAATTGGGAAAAATGCGTGTTGGCATTGCAAGAGCAGCAGCATATAAAGCTATTCGTTGACTCAACTCGGTGAATGAACCCTTGCTCTAACAAAAAATCCAAAGCGCGATAAACTGTAGGAGGCTTGGCTTGCGGTTCACTGACTTTCAATTGCTCTAATAATTCATAAGCACTGGAGGCTTTTTTATTAGATAGGATAAGCTCAAACACTCGCTTTCTTTGGGGTGTTAGCCTAACACCTCGCGATACGCATATCCCTTCAACTTGCTCTATTAATGTGTGGTCCAAATTTTTCACCGTTCAATCAAACATCCCCATTTAGCCCCTATTGCTAGGTAACCTTGTTTGAGGAGACATTGATTTTATTAAAGTCAGGTACAGAGCGTATTGTGACCTACGACTTTGAATAAGACAAGGTAACTCAAAACGACAGTGTGACTCAAGGCATAACTGATTAATCAAGCTGAATTAGAGATCTGGTGAATGAGTTTGAAAATATCAAGTGCAACAATGTGCTTATTGAGCGAGAGTTCTCAATCGACATTGGCCTGTCATCGGCTAAAAAGGGTTTAGTGTTATCTGGCGCAGGAGCGGTTTTGGCAGCTGGTCACCCTGAAGTTATCACCGCGAGCGTATCGGCAGACGGTGTTCAATTCGGTGGCATTATTGGCGCAAGTGCTCCAATAGTATTTGGCCTATGGGAAACCCTACGCAATGAGTTTAAGTAATGGCAGAGTATCAAACAATAATTGTTGCCGTTGTTAGTGCCTTGTCTAGTGAGGTGGGGGAGGTATTACACTTAAAACCGATGTTAAGTGGCTGCGCTTAATGATGGAAAAGATGGATGAGCGTTTGACGTATCTAGAACAAAAAAGCCCCTGAAAAGGGGCTTTTTTGTTGGTAATGTATATTTAAGCCATAGCGACATTCTCTGCAGTCTCAAAGGGCTTTTTTCGCTCAATTTCTCTACGTTGAATAACTTTAGCTATGCTTCTCAGGATGCTTTCTTTAGCGTTCAGAATAGTCACTTGTTTTACGAAGGCATCAAGACCATGCTTGGCCACTAATACGCCGAAAAGCTCATCGGAATATGATTCAGATATGGAGTTGACGGACTCTAGATCTACTTCAACTGCATCGCCAAACAGTATTGCTTCTTCAAGAGCCTTACGTTCTACCGAGGCTGTTCTTCTTGAAGCTAAATCACTTTTATTTATTGCTATTTTAGTTTTCATTATCATCCCCCCCTGAGTTGTTCCATCAACGCTAAGAGTTGTTCATCGACTGTATCGTTTATCTCTTCACAAAGTAAAGATAGCTTAAATTTACAGCTTATTGCAACGCCTTTCCAATAAGTTGGAAGCGTTTCTTGTACTCTTTCACCATCTTCATTGATATTTAAGAGGCATCTTCCAGAAGCGATTGTCAGCGTTCCTTGGAATTGTTCAATTAATCGAACCAAATGAGCTAAGCCCAAGCCTTGGTGGTGGTTTACTGTATAATCTGAACCAATACCACCACCGTAAGGAGAGTTACCTATGTGTTCTGGTGGTAATTGTTGAGCCCATGGGTCGCTGTCATCTGCATGCTTTGTTGAGTTCCCTTCTTCTATACACCAAAGCAACGCTTCTTGATCACATGTGATGCCGTGTAACTGAGCTTTGCCTGAACGTCTCATTTCTTCTAAGAAACCTAAGCCTTTATCCGCGATCGCAAACTCTAAGTGAAAGTCCGTCTTGTTAGTCCCAGGAACTGCGTTTTTTTGCGCCATAGAAAAGCCCGTTGATTGGCCATGTGACCATACATTGTCATGCAACTCGCCTACAACATGATACAGCTGAACTAACCCGTCGGGAGAAGGACCTTCAACGTTGTCAGTGAAATGACGTAAGCAGCTGTTTATAGATGTAGTTACATCGTCAGTTGCTTCTGCTGAACATAGCTGGGTTATAGGAGTGTAAGTTACTCCATTCTTTATTCTTACCGGTTCCGGACAATTCCAAAGGATATGGTTCAAACCTAAAGTTCTGAGGTATCCAGCTATTTTTGGATCACAGTCAAAATTACGCTCAGGAGTTCTCTTGTCTTTGAGGTACGCTGTTAGTGTTGATAAAAAACCCGGAGAATAAAAATCCTTAGCGAGATAGTAAGCGTTATATTCATGTTCGTAATCCTCTGGAATTTCTTTCAGAGCTTCGCTAAGTCCTTTTCCCATAGTGGCCTCTTGGTGTGCATATTAACTTTTTGACAATATTGGGTTGCCTAGAGTTACTTTCAAGGTCTTGTTTTTATTGATAATCTTGCCACCCATTTGTGTGGGGTTATTACTTTTTATTTATCAGTCGTTTAATGATTTCTTATGAAGGTTTGCTGGGAATGATTGAGTATAAACTTGCCACAAAATATTTAGATATCTATGCCCAGTCACTTGAGCTACTTCTTCAATAGAGTAGCCCTTTCCAAACAACTGACTTGCTCCCTCTCTTCGTAGGTCGTGATACCTCAAATCCTCAATACCCAATTCGTTTCTCACTCGCTGAAAGCCTGCACTAACACTTCGTGAGTTGTAGGGAAAAATAAGTTGGTCTTTGTTCCTGAATGTTTTCGATTCCCTGTGTATAATCGCCGAATTATTTTTGACTACAATGTCCACTGTGAAGCGTGATTCACCGCTTTGAAGTGTTCTTTTTAATGCTAGATGCCTTCGTTCCACTCCATCAATACGTACTATAAGCGTACTGAGTGGGGGAGCTTGCGGCTGAACTAGCGAGTTTCTGTATATATATGCAGTGTATAGATTTTGAGTAACGCTTTATGAAACCTGACAATACCAGTAAATACGCGGCTAACCGCTTATCCGTTGCACCCATGTTGGATTGGACTGACCGCCACTGTCGTTACTTTCACCGTTTGCTATCTCAGCAGACGCTTCTGTACACGGAAATGGTCACAACTGGTGCGATCTTACATGGTAAGGGCGACTTTCTAGAGTATAACGAGCAAGAACACCCATTAGCACTTCAACTTGGTGGTTCAAACCCGGTTGATTTGGCGGCTTGTGCCAAGCTTGCTGGTGAGCGTGGTTATGATGAAGTGAACCTCAATGTAGGTTGTCCTTCAGACCGAGTTCAGAATGGTCGCTTTGGCGCTTGCCTAATGGCTGAGCCCGAGCTGGTGGCAGACTGTGTGTCAGCGATGAAAGAAGTCACAGATATTCCAATTACGGTAAAAACGCGTATTGGTATCGACGACCAAGATTCTTACGAGTTTCTGACTAAGTTTGTTTCTACTGTTTCTGAAAAGGGCGGTTGTGAGCAATTTACTATCCATGCGCGTAAGGCGTGGTTGAGTGGCCTTAGCCCGAAAGAGAACCGTGAGATCCCACCGCTAGATTACGATCGTGCATACCAAATCAAGAAAGACTTCTCAGATCTAGTGATTGCGGTAAATGGTGGCATTACTACATTAGAACAAACTAAAGAGCACTTGCAGCACCTTGATGGTGTGATGATTGGTCGTGAGGCATACCATAGCCCGTTTATCTTGGCTGAAGTTGATCAGCAGATCTTTGGTTTAGACACGCCAATCAAGAAGCGTTCACAAGTAGTTGAAGAGATGTACCCGTACATTGAGCGTCAGCTTTCGAATGGAGCGAGCCTTGGTCATATCTCTCGTCATATGCTGGGTTTGTTCCAAAGCATGCCGGGTGCAAGACAATGGCGTCGTTACATCAGTGAGAATGCACATAAGAAAGGCGCGGGCATTGAGGTGATTCAGACGGCATTGGCTAAGATCCCTAAAGAGCTAAACGTATAGACACCCTCAAGGTTAAAGCAAAAGCCAAGAACTAAAAGTTAAAAGCTTAAAGAACAAGGCTAAATTCGCCATTAGAGGCTAAATTTACCATTGTGAGTTTCCGAAAAGCCACGCATGAAGATGTGTGGCTTTTTATTTGCCTGATAAATAAGGAGTTTATGGTTGTATCTAACTTGGTATGGAAGCTGCAATGTTAGAAAGTAGGAAAGATAGGTCATGAACTCATTAGGGAGACCATTATGTTTGAATTAATCTTTGTTCTTATTTTCGTCGCAACTTTACTCGTTACTGGTATTACGTTTATGACGGTACTAGCGGCAACCGGAATCGCGTTAGCGGTCATGCTGGTCTTAGGTATGATGGGGGTTGTGTTTAAACTGCTGCCTTGGCTGATCGTGATTGCAGTGGGTGTGTGGTTTTTCAAAAACTATGTACACAGCTCTAACCAAAGACGTTATTAAGGTCATCGTGTCGTCAAATCTTTACTCGTCAGCGGTTTATCGTTTTAGAATTTAAGATGTGTGGTAGAATTTTCCCCAATAATCTATGAATGTGCATACAATTAGCACAACGATATGGAATTGGAGCTATCTCAAATGAATAAAATGCCATTAATTGCTTTAGTGGGAATGCTTTCTTTAAGTTCGGCTGTGTCCGCTGAAGAAGAGTTTTCTTACACGACTAAGATCGGTGCTGATATGTGGTGGGGAAGTACAAAGCTGAACGAAGCTAGGTCGAGTGACTCAAACTCACCTTCGTTGTATTTCGCATTTGAGCATAATGCCCCTAAGCTGCCAAATGCGAGTTTCCGCTACTCTACTGTTGATACAACATTGTTAGCGTTTGATA
>NZ_JBFRSN010000427.1:0-1806 GCF_041473595.1 Vibrio sp. 10N.222.46.A1 | reverse complement strand
TCATTGTTCTCGTCCCTCATATGTTAACGTTATATGTTTAAAATAAAATAATGAAACCAATTGCACCAATAAAAAAAATACGATAAATATCATGGGATTATAAAAAAGACCTCACTATTACGTCCAGAAAATAGGATATATATGTCCTATTTGCTTACCATGCAATGGAGGTAATGCTTTTTATCCATATTAACTGAGTTGGTCTACATAGCTTCAATACCATTAGAAAAACGACACATACCCCTTACATTTAGGACTTTAACTGCGACCATTTACACATAAACCATTGAGTTTATGTGGTTAAATTTAAAAATAACTAAATCTATGGACGAGGTTTCTTATTTTATTTTTTCTGGGCAAGTAGATAATAATGCACAGAATCTTAAAAAAGGAACTGACAATGTTATACGCACAACCTGGAACTGAGAACTCAATTGTTGATTTCAAACCACAATATCAAAATTTCATTGGAGGAGCATGGATCGCACCGAAACATGGAAAGTATTTTACGAACACCTCTCCAATCAACCACTCAGTAATTTGCGAAATTCCGGCTTCGACTCAAGAAGATATCGATTTAGCAGTTAATTTTGCACATGGTGCAAAAAGCGATTGGGCTTCAACATCAGTTACTGAGCGTTCGAACATACTACTAAAGATCGCAGATCGTATTGAACAGAATCTTGAGATGCTTGCTATTGCTGAAACCTGGGATAACGGGAAACCTGTCCGCGAGACGCTCGCCGCTGATATTCCTCTGGTAGTCGACCATTTCCGTTATTTTGCTGGATGCATTAGAGCCCAAGAAGGCTCTGCTTCAGAGCTGGATTCGCAAACCATGACCTACCACTTTCCTGAACCTGTTGGGGTTGTCGGACAAATTATTCCATGGAACTTTCCACTCTTGATGGCGGCTTGGAAACTAGCACCAGCTCTGGCTGCAGGTTGTTGCGTTGTCTTGAAGCCAGCAGAGCAAACTCCTGCATCGATATTGTTCTTAATGGAACTCATCGAAGATCTCGTACCTGCTGGTGTAATAAATATCGTTAATGGCTATGGTTCAGAAGCGGGTCAAGCGCTTGCAACACACAAAAAAATTGCAAAAATCGCCTTTACTGGTTCGACTGAAGTTGGACAACATATCCTTAAGTGCGCCGCTGATAACCTGATCCCATCAACAGTCGAGCTAGGTGGTAAGTCTCCAAACATCTTTATGGCTGATATATTTGATCACGAAGACAGCTATCTAGATAAGTGTATCGAAGGCGTACTACTGGCTTTCTTCAATCAAGGTGAAGTTTGTACGTGCCCTTCGCGAGTTCTGATTCAAGAATCTATTTACGATCGCTTCATTTCGCGTTTACAGACTCGCATGAAAACGATCAAACAAGGAAACCCGCTCGATACCGATACACAAGTCGGATCACAGGTTTCAAGAGAGCAGTTTGACAAAATCCGTCAATATATCGCACTTGGTCATGAAGAAGGCGCTGAATTACTTATTGGCGGTAAGAGTTATGAAGACAATGGCTACTTTGTCGAGCCAACTCTCTTCAAAGGAACTAACGAGATGCGTATTTTCCAAGAAGAGATCTTTGGTCCAGTCGTTGCTGTTACAACATTTAAAGACTCTGAAGAAGCACTGGCTATCGCTAACGGTACTGAGTATGGATTAGGTGCAGGGGTATGGACACGTGATAACAATCTGATTTCACATATGACGAAAAATATCCAAGCTGGACGAATTTGGGTCAACTGCTACCACGCGTATCCAGCTCACGCTGCATTTGGTGGTTACAAAAAATC
>NZ_JBFRSN010000426.1:0-10050 GCF_041473595.1 Vibrio sp. 10N.222.46.A1 | reverse complement strand
TCCGTCATCCGCCACACCACCTCGGTCGTAGAAATCAATCACCGCTTCTAAAGTTGGAATAGTGCCATTGTGCATGTAGGGCGCAGTGTATTTTGTATAACGTAGGCTTGGCGTGCGAAACTTACCTAACATCTCTTTACGTTTTGCACGAAAGTAAGCACCGGGATCAGCCTTTGTAGTGCGGTACATCTCTTCGGTGACACCTTTAGAATAAAGCTCAAATCGAAACGTTATCTGTGCCAGTCCATCATCATTCCACCAAGGGCTTGGCGGCACGCCAATGTTGTAGAATTTCTGGTCAGAAGCCAAAGCCCCGTTGTGACAAGCTATGCAATTCGCTTTTCCCTCAAACAGTGCTTTACCCTTCAATTGGGACTCAGACAAAGCGGTTTTGTCACCGAGTAAATAGTTGTCTATTGGTATGTCGCGTTGAATCATCGTACGTTCAAACGCGGCTATAGCACGCCAAGCGTTGTGTATTTTCGGAGTATCATCACCAAACACTCGCTTAAAACGTTCAACATACTCAGGTACTAACGCTAAACGCGCTTCCATGATGTCATCTTCACCATTACCCGCGACCGCGCCCTTCGCAGCATCTTTGGCTTGCGCTTCCAATGACATAGCGCTGCCCGCCCAGAAAAATTTGTCATAATAAGCCGCATTAATAATCGTTTGGCTATTACGCCAATGTACCGTACCCGGATATCCCATGGATAGGTCATCAGGAAAACCCCAGCCCTGAGATTGAATATGGCAACCAGCACATGGGCTAGTCGTATCGCCACTTAGCCGACCGTCATAAAATAAGATCTTTCCCAACTCAATTTTTTCTGGTGTTTGTTTATTATCCGCAGGCACAGGCACCTCCCCTAGAGGCTCAAGCTGTACCTTTGCATTAACAACATTGGGAAGCCCCGTCATCCCAATAAGAATAAAGAGTGCTGCCTTTAATACAGAGCGTTTAGTTACGAGCATTTGACCAATCCTCCGTGTATTCGTAGCCGAAGTCATAGTCTAACCATTCGTATTCTTCGCCTATAAGGGCATCTCCAGATAACGATTCCAAAAAAGCCACCAGCGCCTTTTTTTCATAGTCCGTTAGGGAAAGCGTGGTGAGTCGAGAGTCTTTGTTTGAGTCTTCGCCACCACCTTGATTATAAAATTCAACCACATCTTCAAGCGTGGTAAGCATGCCATTGTGCATATACGGCGCAGTTTGAGTGAGCTCTCGCAGCGTTGGCGTTATGAACTTACCGCGATCGCTACCATCCGCTTTATGAGTTTGAACATGCGCACCAACATCGCGCTTTAACGTTAAGTAATCTTGCACACCCATAAACATGTTGTAGGCAAGAAAAGATTGATGTCGCATTGGGTCTAAAAATATCTCATGATTTTCTGGCACTCCGGTATTGTGTGCCTTTCCGTCCGAAAACAGAGCACCACGATGGCATTGGCTGCACCCCGCTTTGCCTGTGAACAGCTTTTCTCCCTGGCTGGCTAAGTCGCTAAGCTCACCCTTGTCAAAAGGGACGTTTTTCGAAGTCAATGTTTTTAGGTATTCAGGCAGAGCTTTGCGTACTCCGCCATTTGACGGTTCTCCAAGATTGGCCGCTTTAAACATCTCAACGTATATTGGATCTTGTTTGAGGCGTTCCTGCATCAAACGCATGTCCATATTCATCAGCCAGTCTTCAGTGATATTCTCCCGCACCACATCGTTTAGGTTGGTGCCAATACGACCATCGTGAAACCACACCTCTTTATAGGCTGTATTAATAAGTGTTGGAGCATTGCGAAATCCATCACTCCCCGTATAGGCAGGGCTCAACGGTTCAGGGTAAGAAAAACCATTAGATGGAATGTGGCAACTGGAGCACGATATCGAGTCGTCCCCGGACAAGCGCGTATCAAAAAACAGTCGTTTACCGAGTTCTGCCTTCGCCGTATTTATACTCATAGGGGGCAGAGCGGCGTATAGAGTTGCAGAGAAAAGGGCACACACTCCTACCAAGCTTTTTAGTGCGATGCTCATCGACATTCCTTCGGGGTTACTATCATCCACCCCTATTATTAACACATGAAACATTAAAGATATGATTAGGATCATACAATTAGAAATGATAAGAGTTATTATTCAAACTTGTTAATTCAGTGGTGCTTGAATATATGTCTCTAGATAAATTACTTCACAAAGTTAAACACATCTACTTGACTGGAAACCTATCCGAACAGGTATTGGCAGCACAAATATTAAGCCGTTTTCAAAACACTAAATATCTGATTATAGAAAGGTTAGAGTCCCAGAATCCTGACCTTGTTCTCACGAGTCTTGAATGCCTCGCTTTAGATAATGCAGCGCCTATTGAGCCCATCCTCAACTGCTATCAATACTGGGACGACAGCGAAATTAAATTGGCATCGTTAATGGCTATTGAGAACAACCAACACTCTCTACTCGCTGTTCCTGTATTATTAGAAGCAGTATGCGACGAAAATGACTACTGGGATGGGGGTTGGAATGACGGAGATGACATCAGCTTGATTGCTGCGCGGATTTTAGACAATCACAAACACCAACTAGATCACGAACAGTCTCTGCGTTTACTACACCGACTTCAGAATGACCCCGAGCCAGATCTAAAAGGCAAACTCATTGCTTTACTTTCGCGTCACTCCCCTACTCTGCTAAATGAAAACAACGTACTCAAAAGCACCGCTGATACTCGGATTTTTTTGAGAAACACTCAAGACAAAATAGTCTTGTACAAAGCCACACAACACCCTGATATTAGCTGCCAAAAAGTCGCATTTCAGCGTCTATCTGAAATGGATTGTCGTGAATATCTGCAGGTATTTTTAAACGGCCTGTCTCATTCAGACCCATCCATCAGAGAGAGCTCTGTACATCAATTAACGAAATGGAATTACCTAGTAGATATAAAGCACCTTAATTTTGAATTGCTGCTATCTGGTATGCTGCTCAACTCACTCATAGGGCTACTGAGTAACAAAGATAAACTGCATGTCATTGACCAACTTCAAAATAAACCGAATCTAGCCAATGCAACCGCAGCGGTTATTTTACTGATTTCAAATTTGGAAACTCAGCATAAACAGTTGCAACTAGCCCGTTTTATACCCCATTTCTATCAAGTGTTTTCAAAGTTGGAAGAGTCAGAACAACTCGACAGCCTAAACAGCCTATTAACTGAAACTTCCGAACAATTTAGCGTTGCCTTTATTCAGCAACAACTTCAGCAGGAAGCTTGTAGTAACTCTATCAAGCGACTGTTAATTGAACACCTTTCGAAAAACCCAAAAACTAGCCACCAAAGCTATTTAAAAGAACTCACTTTAGGGACATCAGGTATCATAGTTGCGGATTCTTCATTAAAACCTAGAACAACAACGAGCATCGCCCCTATAGATGAAATGAATAACACGGTAATCAATGGCACCAATGAACAGTCAGCACTTATTACATCAACACTTGATGCATTAAAACAAGCTCACTCACCTGCTATCTCTAACGCTGACTCTACCGTCGCATCTACTTCTACTTCAGTAAAGAAGCGTTCTAACAGATCTGCAAAGATAGAGGCTCTAGAAAATCAAGCGATCGCTCTAGAGTTTTGCTCAAACAAAACATGGCTGTGCGGCCTTTGCTCTGACGACAAAATAAGTCATCTAACCAAAGCGGCATTTCACGCCTTGATTCATGCCTTATGTAGACACAATATAAGCTTTTCCGATGTACAATCATCACGCTTTAATCAGCTCACGTTAGAACTCTTGCTAGATGAGCAATCCGAAAATATCGGCGACATCCTCGACTGGCTTGGCGATGATTGGATACAACAGAACCGTTTGTCACTGATGTCATCACCCTGCCTATCTTTAAGAGTCGGCTTAATAAAACACATCAATGACGAGCAACAATTATTAGAATTGATCAAACATTCGTATATCGGCATTCAGCACGCAGCGCTCAATCAACTTGCGCTTAACGGTGTTTGTCCCCAGAAGAAACTGATCGGGTTGCTTTTGGAAGAGCCGTTGCTTTATCCACAGTTGGCAAACTTTGAAGCACATACGGTTTATGAAATACTTGAAAGTGAATTAGATCACCGATCCTCAACGACTCTTCAAGCCACTCTCACGTATCTTGAAACGACAAGTCATCCCCCCTAACAAAGAACTCAAATTTGGTAGCAAAATCAAGCCCATTGATTTGAGGCTTTCATTTTTACTTCACTCGCAGCCGGTAAAGTTAGTAGCAACGAATTAAGCCTCGATTTGTAAGGTATTGTATGGGTTTGTCTAACAGCAACTTCTGTCACTAAACAACGCACTGCAGTTCCGTATATTGATACTTCGTATGAATAATAAGGTGTGTCATGAAAACTCTATCTTTAGCTACCTTAGCGACAGCTATCTTTCTCATTGGATGCGGTTCAAATCAAAATAAATCGCTATTCAATCAGGCAAACGCAGCACCGTCAGTTGTACATGGGGTCACGATTGAAGCCGTTCCCTCTCAATTCGTTGAATACTCTCAAGCAGGCTACAACCGATATGTAGCGGTCAATGCCCCGAATGGCAAATCTATCCATATTTTGATTATGGATCGCCTGAGCGATTATCAAATAGTCAAAGCCGTCAATGTTCTCAACCACTATCTAACCCCTGTTGATGGCACTAAGTATGGGAGCACTGACTCAAAACGCGAGATTGCAAACGCGATGGCCAACAATGGCGCAATACTAAAGCTAATGAATTATTACGATGAGCCACGATACAACGATGACTTGCCCGGGCAGCCCTTGTTCGAAGAAGAGATTCAGGTTGAAGGCGGTGAATGGTATGTCCAACAAGATTATGAAGAGCATCGTGACGCCTCTTATGAGGAAATACTGCATTTAGTCCATGACTATGGCATCGGGGTTTTTAACGCGCCTGAAGATGCAGTAACCGCATTACCAGAATTTCAAAAAGAATTTAATGCGATACAGAGACAAGCATTACACCATGCTTACACGCCACCCCGTGATATTTTAGAAGAGTGGCAAGAAGAAGTCAGCGTTGATCAAGAGTACTTTGCCGCTGTAATTGACTGCTACTACGGGCTTTGGGGAGCATACAACGGCAAAGGTATGTGGGGGTTATACCAAGTTAAAACCCGCGACGATTTCTCAAAAGAAGACCCCGATGCACAAGCGATAGTGAAGCAGATTTTCTCTCCAACATTGACTTACGATGCATACCTTGCCGATACATTCACCGGAACATTTAAAATGAGGTATGACCCAGCGACGTCCTATACTCATCACTCTAAATATCTTACTAAACTAACGCTATCAGGTAACAATGATGCGAATATTGAGATCAACGAGCATGACAACCGCGTAACCGGAAACGCGGGGGTAAATACAGTGATCGCCCATGGCCCTAAAAGTGAATACCAGATCCATGAACTGGGGAATGGTAAAATTCAACTTAATGATACCGTTGTTTCACGTGATGGCTTGAACGTGCTATCCAGTATCGAAAAAGTACAGTTCACTGATCAGCTTTTGTCTTTTAGGTAATATTGACCAGTTTACAATTTAGTCAAAACGAACCAACAGTGACATTACACAATATTGTAGAGTTTGATGTAAACGGAGTGCCTCCTAGCTCAATTGACCGCTACAAGTCATTCGGGAAAATTAAGTGACAGGAAGCACTATCAAAATAGGTGGTTTAGGGAAAACTTGTATGTGTATGTTGCCAGCTCAACTTTCGATTAACTTAATTCCTTTTTCTTTACAGTACACGGGTTACCCGCAGCCATACAATTAGCCGGTATATCCTTTGTGACAACACTACCTGCCCCTATAACTGCTCCATCGCCAATATTAACGCCAGGTAAAACAATACACCCATAACCTATCCAAACATCATTGCCTATTGTTATGGGCTCAGCTGTTAGACGATCAAGCTCATCTGGATGACCTCTATTAGTAAGAGCATGACCACTACAATCCATAACCACTGTATTTGGACCAAACATAACATTGTTTCCTATAGATACTTTTTCATAAGCACAAATAGTAGTTCCTTGAAGCACACAACCTTGCCCGATCACTATTTTTCCAAAAGGCCTGTCGTTAACTGAAACGCTGGTCAGCTTTGTGATGCCGGAAGGGAAAGCAGGAAGGTTAGACGACTCGATGTAACAACCAGAATCGATAGTAATAGCCTCATCCCCTTCTGGAAAATTTTCGAAGCCTTTAACTCCTACTTTAGTCAAGGTAACAGCCGGGCATCCAGAGAACGTAACCCAATCGTCTCCACCAAAAAATTGGTTGTATTGCTCCATCAATGCAGCACCAGATAATTCAGAATGATTATCTGGGCAGAGTATTCTTTCAGATTTATACATCTTGAGCTTCCTGCTTAAAATTATTGGGAATTTCCTGAACCAAACCTCCCTCCATAAGTAATACTCTGTCAGCCGAAGCAATGGTTTCTGGGCGGTGAGCAATCATCAATATAGGAGTATTGATTTCCTTAAACATCTGGCAGACAAACGACTCCGTATAGATATCTAAGCTACTTGTCGCTTCGTCCAATACGAGAAACTTGGGTTTTTTATACAAAGCTCGCGCGATGAGAATCCTTTGTTTTTGACCTCCTGAGAGACTAGAGCCCATCTCACCAACCAACGTGTGGTACCCCATATTTAGGCTTTCGATATCATCGTGAACACCCGCCCTACGAGCACACTCCACAAGCCAGTCTTCATCTAAATCGCCAGCGAAGAATGTAATATTCTCGATAATCGAACCACTAAACAACTGGTCTTCTTGCAACACCGCGCCAACCTGAGCTCTAAGAGATTTGGAGGCAGGCGATTTATTACCGAAATAATTAATGCTACCTGATGTGACTGAATAAATACCCAATAGCAGTTTAGAAATGGTTGACTTACCACAACCAGACGGCCCAACTAACGCTACAATCTCATTACTTTTTACACTAAAACTTGCACCGTTAAGAATAGGAGGTTGGTCTTTTCCATAAGAGAAGTATACCTCGTCAAACTCGATAACATTATCGCCCTGATTATTTATTGCAACGGGTAACCCTATGACATCAGGCTCGTTATCCGTTTCTTTTTCGGTTAAGACAATATCTGCTAAACGCTCGTTGTACACAGATAGCATCTTAAACTCGAAATACTTATCGATTAGTGAACTAATGCTGGCAGAAAAACGCCCTTGATACGAAAGAAACGCCATCAACATACCGATAGTAAATAGTCCATCCAAAACCAAATTTGCACCAAACCAGAGAACAGTCGCAGACACAATGCTAACAATGGTCACATTAATTGTGTTATAGATCATCCCGAGCTTTTGCTCATGTAGCTGCGCATTTCTTCTATTAATATTGAGGTTTCGCCAAGACGACTCCCTCCAAGGTAACGCCCCATTGACTCGCAAACTTAATACACCGCGAACTGTCTCTATGAAATAACTGTCTTCTTGAGTGCTGGCTTCCCAGGTATTTTCTTCGGCGCGTTTAAACGCGCCAAACCACGCAAACCGAAGAGCGATGTAACCTAACGCAGCAGCGATGGCAATGAATGAGAGTTCAGGGCTGTAAACCAACATAACCGACAGAGTGCCAACAACTAATACTAAGTCGAGTAGAGCTTGAATTGCACTGGTTGTTAACGTCTGCTGAATGACATCCACAGCGGAAAATTTAGCACTAATACTCCCTATATCCCTTTTTTCAAACCAATCTATCGGTAACCGGAACAAGTGATGGAAAACGTTCGCAGCCCACTGCATATTAAAGTTCACTGACAGCTTGATTGTCGCCCATTGCTGGGCAAGACCAATTAGAGTTTGCGTCGCAGTTACTATCAGAATGGCTCCAATGACGAGTACAAGAAGGTTTTTGTCATATCCAACCAATACTTCATCAATCACGATTTGGTTGAAAATGGGCAAGGTAAGCGCTAATAGCTCTAGTACCAATGCGAAAACAAAAATCCGTCCTAACGCCTCTTTTAAGCCAACGGTTTTACCAATGAGAGTCGATAACCGAACGGCTTTACTTCCCACTTTTTCTTCGAAGTCATGAGTTGGTGTTAGCTCTAGAGCTATGCCTGTGAAATGTTGGTTTACCTCATCATAACTTAGTGTCAACGATCCACTTGCAGGATCATGAATGTCAATCTTCTTCCCACGCACTCTCTTTAACACAACAAAGTGATTTAGATTCCAGTGTAAAATACAGGGTGTGGCTAATTGCTCCAATTCCTGTAGTTCTAAGCGAACCGCCCGCCCCGAAAGCTTGAGAAGTGCACCACACTCAATAAGCCGAGCAAACGACATCCCATGCTGAGTAATACCGCATTTTGCCCTTAGTGAGCGTAGGTCGGCTTTATAACCATGCCAATCGGCAACCATAGCTAAACAAGCGATACCACATTCCGCCTTTTCTGTCTGTCGGATCAAAGAGAGTTTCCTCCCCCACCCCCAATCTATAAGCCCTTCTGTATGCATGGTTATATTCGCCCTTTAATCGTGTACAAAGGCTCTAACAGCCACTCGTAGACCTTGCGTGTATCAAGTTCAATGTCTGCGGTTAATGTCATTCCTGGAACAAACGTTTGCTCGTCCCCATAAACAGTAATGGTTGGCTTCTCTAATGTGACTCTCACTTGATACAACCCAACACCACCATACGTACGAGAAATCTGACTTTGGATCAGCGGGCTATTTGGTAACATATCCGCGGAGACTGCAGATTTTGATATGGAGTCGACAACACCTTGCTGAACACCAAACTTTTCATAGGGAAACGCATCAAACCGTAAACGAACATTCTGACCTTCTTTAATAAAACCTATACTGCGACTGGGCGCATAAAGCTCAACAACGACAGGCTCTTCACCCTCAGGAATAACAACGAGTAGAGGTTGACCTTTATTAACTGAGTGACCTTCCTTGACGAAAATTGACGCAACCACACCGTTAATCGGTGATACAACCTGAGTATCTGTTTGATAAAAGTATTCGATTTTACTTTGAGCGATTTGTTGAAGCTGGCGGTCTATTTCCTGGAGGGTAATGTCAAGTTCTAACTGTAACGTATCTTTCGTATCTTCCAACTTGGCCTTTTCTCTGACCAATCTCTGTAAACTAAGGTGCTGTGTTTGTACCTTAGCTTCTAGTGTTATTAACTCGAGTCTTTGTCTTTGAAGTTCAATAGAAGAAATGAACTGCTTGTTGACCAATACTTGTTGTTTATCAACCAAACTTTGAGCAAGGCTTAGCTCTTGTTCAGATAAATCAACGACAACTTCCAGTATGCCGGCCTCTTCTGACAAACGAACTAAGTCATCATCAATGACTTTTAGTTGATGCCGAGATTTCTCTATTTCTTTATCTCGACGTTCGTTTAGCAAAGTAATTTGACTTTCAATGGTAGCAACAATGCGTTTTTTCACGCCCTGCCCAAACTCATCATAACGCTCTGTTTTTATCTCATATAGAGGTTCTCCAGAGAACACTGTCTGGCCTTCAGTGACAAATACACTTTCAGCATACCCTTCATCATTAGCCTGTACCTTCACAATACCGCCAGTCGGACTTACCACTCCGTTCAGTGTATCTCTGCGTGTATATTCGGCAAAAACAACGAAAAAAATAATAGTCATCAGAACAAATATTGATGCAGCTAAAAACATATGCTGATTCAACGAAGCGTCAATTAAAATTGAGCCTTGATTGTCTGATTTCTGCGCCTCAAAATACTCTGGTCTATATAAATGCTTAGCTCTTGTTACCACGGGTAATCCTTTCCCTTAACAAACGATGCTAAAGCTGTATAACAGCAATTTCTTGTTGCTTGTTTGAAATCAACTTTGTATTCACTTTTTTCGCCGACAAATCGACACCGCATTGACAAATTTTAGTTCTACACTTGGTTGGATTGGTAGGAAGCTCAACATTTTCATCATAAATAGAGCCAATGGGGCCATCT
>NZ_JBFRSN010000425.1:0-1118 GCF_041473595.1 Vibrio sp. 10N.222.46.A1 | reverse complement strand
GTAAAAGCAAGAGCCAGGCATTCCAGTGTTTGGCTAGAACTGACGGTTTTGTTCCCAGAAACAGAACTCAATAAGCCGTACTGGGGGCAAGGCATCGCGAGAGGTCATGTGATTACTGAAACAAATAAGGTAGGGCTGAATAGTCGTGCTGTAGTCATAGGATGGGTGACAAACAACCATCAATACATCGAAACATAAAAGAGTGGATCATCCCCTTAATTATAAAATGGAGACTTAAAAGATGAAATATCTCTCACACTATATTCAAGACAAACAAACTCAGGCTTTTAATGAGGCAGGGGCGTTCTTTGCTTTTTCTAATCAACAGTTCGATGATGAAAAAAAAGAGGGCGTGAAATATGCGTCGCTAGGTATGGGGTTAATTTGCCCAGTTGATAATGCCAAGCAATTAATGACTCGTTTAGATTCTATCGCTCAAGAAGGGATCGCCGAAGATATCAAAGAGAACGGAAAAAAAGCGATCATTCGTCGTGAGTTATTTAATCATGAGTGTTTCTACACCAATGATATTTGTGACTGTGTGGAAAAGCTCGAAGGGTATGGCATCACTTACGATGAAATTCATGAAGTGTTTAATCATATTCGTAAAACGGAAGACGTTTATTAAGCGTGAAAATAAAGCGCCTTGATATTTGCTGTCTCAAATATCAAGGCATGTTCAATTACATCGGAGTTAGATTTAATGAACATTCTGAATGCTACACAAGATAGAGAAGAAACGAAAGCAAAATGTTACGTTTGTACGGCCGTTCCGTTTTCGTTGGGTAAAGTGGTCTATACGCAAGGTATTGAGCAGTTATTAGATAATAATGTCGGTGCTAACTTGTCGATTTATTTGCAGCGTCACCAAAGTGGAGATTGGGGAGAGACTTGCATTGAAGATAAAATCACCAATGACGAAGCAACCAAAACAGGCGAGAGAGTGATATCGAATTATACGATTTGTGATCAATCGGTTTGGATAATAACTGAACGTGACCGCAGCGTGACCACAATTTTATTACCTTGTGAATATTGATATCTCAATGGGATGGCATAAAATGAGAGTCCTATTATTAGGGCTCTTTTTTATGATGAAACCATTACTTTATCTTTCG
>NZ_JBFRSN010000424.1:0-2145 GCF_041473595.1 Vibrio sp. 10N.222.46.A1 | reverse complement strand
TAGGTTCGCAATCGGTGTGCCTTTCGTCAGCACATTGCCACTTGGCGGCGTGACACCACAACTCGCATTAACGCCTACGGTATTAAAAGCATCTTCAACATCGGCAACCACATAGCCCATGTCGGCTGCGGCTTTCGCTACGCCACAAGCACCTGCATCAAAGGTACTGTTTGCCGTCCAATACAGTTGGTTTGCGACTGTGAATATTTCAAAGCCCTTACGTACATTCCAACCCGATTTGTTCGCTAAAAGGTAAAAGGCACGGTTATAAACACCGCTAGATAAGTGAACGTTCAAGCCATCGTAGTATTGCGAGGCGTGATCAATCGAGCGACCATCTTTTGAAGGTTGATCAAAGTAACGCAAGCCGCCTTCTGATTTGAATATATCGCTTCCGACCACCCAATCCACATTGCCACGCAAGTAGTATTCAGCCGCTTCGCCCGCAATGTCTGAGAAGGCTTCATTGATACCGCCCGACATGTTTTGGTACACAAGGCCGGAGTTTTGCTCGGTGAACCCGTGGCTAACCTCGTGAGCACTCACGTTGATATCGACCAATGGGTAAAAGGTGTTTTTGCCATCCCCAAATGTCATGGATGAGCCATTCCAAAAGGCGTTTTCATAATCGGTACCGTAATGAACGCGCATCGTCAGCTGGAAAGTTAAAGGCGAAGTGTTCATCCACTCTTTGTACATATCGAATACGACATTACCAAAATAGTGCGCATCGTTAAGAGGCGAGTAAGCCCCGTTAATGTATTTATGGTCGGTGTAGTTAGTGCCGTCGGCACAGTTGTAGCTGTAGGCTGCGCTGCCAGAGGTTCCGTTCCTCAAATCGACTGTCTTAACTGATTCATTTTCTAACGTACAAGTCGTGCCTGTTTTGTCGATGGGAAAGCTAGGGAAGTCGCTGCCATATTCATATCGAGTGGTTTTGAGGTTGCCACCGGGGCCAGTACCTAATGCTTTAGCGTGGTTTAGTCCATTCCATTTTTGGAGCACATCGCCAGTCGTGGCATCAATAAAGTAGAAAGGGCGCTCTGGCATTGAGGACGCGATAAAGAAATCGACCAGATACACCACTTGGGCGACTTGGTTCTCATCCAATCTCACCATCAGTTTCGCGTTTTTGTTTTCAATCGACTTTTTGCCGACAGTAAACGTGCGGTGAGAGGATATCGCAGCTTCAATCGCTTGTTCTCGATTCAGTTTTGGCGCGATGCTGGATAGGTCACCACTGATCCCCTGTGCCATGGAACCGAACACTTGAGTGGGTTGGTTCTTGGAAAGGGTGGCCACGACCGAAGTATCAAAGACGGGTAAACCTAGGTGAGTTTGTTGGTAGCGAACTTTCGTTTTTCCATTGGGCAATACCACCCGTTTAACTTCAGAAAAACCTAATTCAAGTGGAGCAACACTCTTCGACTGCGCGACGAGGCTTTGTTGTAGTAATGCATCATTATCGACTCTGACCATTTCTGCAGCGTGTGCAGTAAAGCCGAAAGACGTACCTAGAATGGCTGCTATTTTCCAGCTTAGTTGACGTTGTTGGTTCATTTTTCGTTCCTGATTTTAATATAAACTCCTTCTTCCCAACGGCTTTATAGGAAGTCTATATGCAACACATCTGTGCCATGTGTTGCGAATCAAGATTGGAAGAGCATTTGGAATTATGACAAGTTTATCAGGGAGATTAATTTTTAGAGTATGTAATTCAAAGTTTACAAAGCTCCTTATTGATCAAATTATTTTTATAAAATCCAATTTTATTATTTATCGTAAACGTATGATAGGGCGGGAGTTATTAAAATCCGTTTTGTTTGAATTGATAGAATGAAGTTATCTAAGTTAACTTCGATATTTTTCTGTTTTTATCTTAATTACAAATGAGTAAATAAGCGGTTTTTTGAAGTGGAAATGTTGTTTTTATTATCAATAGTAAACTTGTTTTAACAATATTCTCCAGAGAAGTTATCAAGTTTTATTCATTTTGTTTTGTTAGGCAGAACTAAACTCTACATTTTCTCGTTCAATCACAAATTAGTAAGCATAAGTTATTGTTATGAATGGAGTAAGTCGCTTAAGATAGACAGCATAAGAAACTAGATAGAAAAATTCTGCATTTAAGTACAGAATTTCTCT
>NZ_JBFRSN010000423.1:0-2391 GCF_041473595.1 Vibrio sp. 10N.222.46.A1 | reverse complement strand
CGCTAAGTTCGTGGCAAAGCTTATAAGCAAATAACCACTATAATTAAAACTGAAGTCATACTTACAAAGCCAGACGACAAATAGGAAATCGTTGAAATGATGAAGAACAAACTGAAATCGAAACGCCTTGATAAGACCGTTGCTGCCAACCGTCGTAAGCGTATGCTTTCAAATAATAAGAAGAAGATCATTTGGCGCAACCGTGCTTTCATGCAGATGATTGCTGAGTAAAAGTAATGACCAACTAAGTTTGCTTGGCACTCTTATGATTGAGAGTGCCGAAAGATCGCTGCTATTTTTTGTTACAGACCTTGTTCTTGTTACTGACCTTATTCTTATTACTTGCCTTGTCAGATTCTAAACGCTGCTCTTCCTGCAAACGCTCAAGCTTTCGCTTCTCTTTGATCTCTTTTCTACGGCGCTTAAAAAACGCCTGTAATTGTTCACGACACTCTTCCTCTAACAAACCATGCTCAACATCGGCATAGTGGTATGAGGCTTGGCTTTCAAAGAGATTCAATACCGTACCCGCCGCACCCGCTTTTAAGTCTGGAGCACCAAACACAATGCGCTTTACTCGGCTGTGTAATAAGGCACCCGCGCACATTGGGCAAGGTTCTAAGGTGACATACAAGGTGGTATCAAGTAAGCGATAGTTTTCCAAGGCTTGACCTGCTTTACGCAAGGTTTCGATTTCTGCATGTGCGGTTGCATCGTGGCAGCCAATCGAGCGGTTCCATCCTTCAGAGATAACCTCCCCATCTTTCACTAGAACAGCACCAACGGGAACCTCTCCCTCTTTTTCTGCTTGCTTAGCGACCTCGATGGCGCGTCGCATGAAGATTTCATCTTGAGGGCTGAATTGATGGTCTAACAAAGGGAGCTCCAGAAAACAAAGGATAAAAACGAAAATAGGTATGCGGTGAAGCATACCTAATCTTCGTGATAATGAACAATAAAGAGATAAGAGGCAATGAACAATCGCCGCTTACTGATTAGGCGGATCGCTAGCTATTGGCGCCTTCTATGTCATCGGCTATTTGCGTCGCTTTGATACTCACAATTCGATTGTTCTCAACAGAGATAACTTCAAACTGCCACTGCTGGTATTGAACAACTTCACCGGCATCAGGTAAGCGCCCTATTAACCAAGTCACTAGGCCATTCAACGTTTGGAAGCTCTCGCTTTCACCCTCAAAATCCGACAGCTCTAAGCGGTTTTTCAGTTCACTGATAGGAATCAATCCATCCACCAGCAATCCATCTTCCACTTGCTCTGTCCATAGGTCATTGGGGTTATTGGATAGCTCACCGGCAATCGCTTCAAGAATATCGTAATGAGTCACAAGGCCTTGAACATCGCCATATTCATCAACAATGAATGCCATCTCTGTACCCGACTCTTTAAAATAGCCAAGTAGACGTAAAGCCTTCATCGATTCAGGAACATAGATCGGAGAGCGAGATAGCCCCATGATCACTTGAATGTTTAAATTGCCCGCCTGATTCAATAAGGCTTTGGCTGACACCGTACCGACCACTTTATTGAGGTGGTCTTGGCACAATGGAAACACACTATGCTTTGAACTGCGCAGCTTTTTAAATATCTGCTCAACCGGTTGGCTAATATCCAGAAAGTCGACGTCTCGACGTGGCGTCATCAACGAGCTCACCAAACGGTCATCAAGCTGTAAGATATTGCGAATCATCTCTTGCTCGCCACGTTCAATCACACCAGATTCCGAGCCTTCTTTCACGAGTGCATGAATATCATCTTCCGTCACACTGTCTTCTTCGCCACCACGTCCCATTAACTTGAGAATACCTTCCGTAGAAGCAGACAACGCAAACACAAACGGCGTCGCAATTTTAGATAACCAGAAGATAGGCAGCGCGACTAGCACAGCAATGTTTTCAGCTTGAGATTGAGCAAAACGTTTTGGCACTAGCTCACCTACAACAATCGCGAAGTAAGTAATACCCACAACGACTACCGTGGTAGACAGGATATTCGCTTGTGTTGGATCGAGTCCCCACAGTTCAAGTTGAACGGCCAGTGGAGCAGAAAGCGTCGCCTCACCCACAATACCGCTGAGTAGGCCGATTACCGTAATACCGATTTGAATGGTTGAAAGGAAGCGGGTTGGATTTTCTTTGAGCTCAAGAGCAACCTGAGCGGAGCGATGTTTTTCGGCTAAGCGTTTCAGCCGACTATTCTTTGCTGCTACCAGTGCAATCTCTGACATGGCAAACAGACCATTTAAAACAATTAACCCTACTAAAAGCAGAATCTTCATGTGGCTTGGATTTCCTAAATTTACCGGCCAACAATTAGCCGTAATCCGGAGTATAAGCTGAGTGCCTTTATTTTGAATATAAAAAGTTTTGGAT
>NZ_JBFRSN010000422.1:0-10781 GCF_041473595.1 Vibrio sp. 10N.222.46.A1 | reverse complement strand
ACCCTCCAAGAAGTCAGCGAAGCCCTAGAAAACGGCCGATTTGTTCACGTACGTCGACAACTTCAGGACATGGAACCTGAAGATATTGCACACCTTTTAGAAGCCTCCCCTCGCAAAAGTCGTGACGTACTCTGGCAACTCACCGATCCAGAAGACTACGGTGAAATTCTTGATGAACTAAACGAAGACGTCAAAGATGCGCTTGTGTCGAAAATGGCACCAGAAACCTTGGCAGAAGCAACAGAAGGTATGGAAACCGATGACGTCGCGTACGTACTTCGAAGCCTACCCGACGATGTTTCTCGCGAAGTCCTTTCTCAAATGGACTCCGTCGATCGTGCATTAGTAGAAACCGCCCTTTCGTACCCAGAAGATTCAGCGGGTGCGATCATGAATACCGACGTAATCACGATTCGTGGCGACGTCGATGTCGACGTTGTATTGCGCTATATGCGTATGCGTGGCGAATTGCCCGACGCAACCGATGCTCTGTATGTTATTGATGAAGAAGAACGTCTGATCGGTAACCTATCGCTTACCACACTAGTAACGACTCAGCCCGATATTCAGGTTTCCGAAGTGATGGAAGATGCTGACGAAGCGATTGCGGTTGAAACCAGTGCTTCCGATATCGCCAGTCTGTTCGAACGTCGTAATTGGGTTTCTGCACCCGTTGTTGATAGTAACCAGCATCTTGTTGGTCGTATCACTATCGATGACGTGGTTGATGTTATCCGTGAAGACGCCGAGCACTCAATGATGAGCATGGCGGGTATGGACGATGACGAAGATACCTTCGCTCCAGTCGTAAAATCTGCTCGTCGTCGTAGTGTCTGGTTGGGTGCCAACGTACTCGCTGCACTTGCTGCTGCATCTGTATCCAATATGTTTGAAGCAACACTCGACCAAATGGCAGCGATTGCGGTTCTAATGACTATCGTACCTTCAATGGGCGGGGTTGCTGGTAACCAAACCGTTGCGCTTGTGATTCGTGGTTTAGCACTCGGTCATATCGGTGACAGTAACAAACGCGAACTACTACTCAAAGAGGCGGCCATCGGCTTCCTAAACGGCGTGTTATGGGCTGTTATCATTGGTGGTATTGTGGTTGCTTGGAAAGGTAACTGGATACTGGGAGGCATCATCTCAGCAGCGATGATGACCAACTTGATTGTCGCTGGTATCGCCGGTGTAACCATCCCGGTAATGCTGAAAAAGATGAATATCGACCCGGCATTGGCAGGCGGTATGGCACTGACCACAGTAACCGATGTTATTGGCCTATCGGTGTTCTTAGGCTTAGCAACCATACTGATCTAGTTATCATAAGCAGCTAGCCTATTTTTGGCGAAATACAGAAAACCAAAAGGGAGCCATCGGCTCCCTTTTTTAATTCATCATATTGGCGCTAACTTCATTAGTCACCCGCGACTTTCATCGACTCAAGCAAGATAGAACCCGTTTGAATTTGTGAACGCGTTTCAACATCGTTACCAACCGCAACAATCTGAGTGAACATGTCTTTTAGGTTACCCGCGATCGTCACTTCAGATACTGGGTATTGGATTTCTCCATTCTCAACCCAGAAACCTGCTGCGCCACGTGAATAATCACCGGTCACGGTATTAACGCCTTGACCCATTACTTCAGTCACAAGGAAGCCGGTGCCTAGTTCTTTTAGCATCTGCTCAAAGTTTTGACCCGTTGATTTAACGAACCAGTTATGAATACCACCAGCATGGCCTGTTGGTGTCATATCCATTTTACGTGCGGCATAACTAGTTAGCAGGTAAGTTGCTAACACACCATCAGTGATGATTTCACGATCTTGAGTGAACACACCTTCGCTATCGAATGGGCTTGAAGCCAAACCACGTAAGATATGAGGACGCTCAGAAATGTTAAACCAATCAGGTAGAATTTTCTGACCTAGGTGATCCAATAAGAACGATGACTTACGGTATAGGTTACCACCACTGATCGCCATCACAAGGTGGCCAATCAAGCCAGTCGCGACATCGTTAGCAAACATGATTGGGTATTGGCCTGTTGGTAGCTTTTTCGCATCCAAACGGCTAATTGTCTTTTCAGCTGCTTCTTGACCTACGCGCTCAGGCGTCCATAGCTCATCACGGTGACGTGCAACGGTGTAGCTGTAGTCTCGCTCCATCTCACCGTTAGCGCCTTGTCCAATCACACAGCAGCTCGTGCTATGGCGACTTGAAGCGTAGCTGGCTAGTAAGCCATGGCTGTTACCATAAACCTTAACGCCATAATGGCTGTCGTAGCTTGCGCCATCACTCTGTTTGATCTTGTCGCTATAAGCTAGCGCTTGCTTCTCAGCAGCAATTGCAATCTCAGCGGCATAGTCAGGGTTTGGTTCATCAGGGTGGAAAAGATCCAAATCTGGAATTTCTTTTACCATGTATTCTTTTGCGGCAGGACCAGCAAACGGGTCTTCAGAAGTGTACTGAGCGATATCAAGCGCAGCCGCGACTGTTTGAGCAATTGCCTTCTCACTCAGATCAGATGTAGATGCGCTGCCTTTTTTCTGACCGCGGTAAACAGTAATACCTAGAGCACCATCACTATTAAATTCAACGTTTTCCACTTCACACATACGTGTTGAAACACTTAAACCCGTTGACTTAGTAATAGCAACCTCAGCGGCGTCTGCACTCACTGATGCCATATCCAACGCTTTAGCTACTGCGGCTTCTAGCTCAACTCGTTGTTGGGCGACTTGCTGTTTTACATCCATATCTATTCTAATTTTTTAGGTCAATATTACGTAGGATAACAAGAATTTCGCTTTCTCCCCAAGATTCTTGCTAAAATAGGCAATATATTCGTTTGAGATAGTGACATAGGCAGAAAAGATGGCTCGCAAAAACCAAAAAGCCCCATGGGAACCAGAAGAAGAAATCATCTGGGTAAGTAAGACAGAAATGAAAACGGACATGGACGCCCTGCAAAAGCTGGGAGAAGAGCTTGTTGACCTAAAGCCTTCTGTATTAGACAAATTTCCGCTGTCTGAAGATTTGGCACAAGCGATTAAAGATGCACAACGCTTTAAAAATGAAGCGAAACGCCGTCAACTTCAATACATTGGTAAAGTAATGCGCAGTGTCGATCCAGAGCCAATTCAAGCGGCTTTAGATAAGATTCGCAACAAACACTCTCAAGCAACAGTTGAACTGCACAAACTAGAACAACTGCGTGATCGTGTTGTTGCAGAAGGCGATGCGGCCATTTCAGACGTTATGGAAATGTACCCTGAAGCAGACCGTCAACGTCTTCGTCAGCTCGCTCGTCAAGCTAACAAAGAGAAAGCGGCAAACAAACCGGCTAAGTCTTCTCGTGAAATATTCCAAATCTTAAAAGAGCTAAAGCTAGGCGACTAATCTTCGCCGCCCTTTAATCAGAAAGATAATAAAAGACCTAGCGCATGCTAGGTCTTTTTGTTTTTGACGCACTCGATATCAAGAAGCTCTCAATATCAATAAGTACTCAATATTAAGAAGTACTCACAGGAGTGAAAAATTATCATTCACCCGCTTTAACAAACGAGCTTAGCTCTTGCTGTGGATGTTCAGCCGTCAGTGTCTCTATCGAGTCTGCAACCAACACCTTACCTAGCGCTACAAAAACGAACTTATTTGCGATACTGCGTGCATCACCTAAGTGGTGAGTAACCATCAATACCGTAATGTTTCGCTCGGCGGCTAATCGCCTAACAAGGTTAAGCATTTCCTCACGAAGCAAAGGGTCAAGCGCAGAGAAAGGTTCATCAAGCAGCCAAATATCATGAGGCTGAACAAAGCATCTAGCTAACGCGACACGCTGACGTTGACCGCCCGATAAGTGCTCAGGCAATCTATCTAAATACTCCGCGACACCCACTTGTGCAGCGGCCTGTTCGACTTCGTGCTTTTGAGTTGCCGTAAGCTTTAACCCTGGATGCAAGCCTAAGCCAATATTTTCACGTACGGTGAGATGGGCAAACAAATTGTGCTCTTGAAACAACATCGCTAATGGACGCTGATGTGCTTCTTTGCCAATCAGTGATTGTCCCGCTACAGAGATCTCACCCGAAGTGGGCTCAATAAACCCAGCAACCAATGCCAACAGCGTTGATTTACCTGCGCCACTTGGCCCCATCAGCGCAACAATATCGCCCTGCTCAGCTTGAAAATCAAAGCAAAACAACTCTCTGTGATAGTGGTAGTCCACATCTTTCATCACTAACATCATCGGTTCCTCAACTCTTTAGCATCGAGCTTAGATCTTCGAGTAAATAAAAATTCAATCAGGCTAAAGCTGCCAACACTCAGTAACAGTAAGCTCACGGAAACCACAGCTGCGGCTTCCATTTGATAGCTGCCTAATAATTGGAATAGGTACAAAGGCAGAGTTCTAAAATCTTGGCTACCAAACAAAGCAATCGCACTTAAGTCACCCATTGCTAACATAAAGCTGATCGAGAAAGCTTGTGCCATCGGTTTTCGCAATGCACGCCACTCCACTAGCCTAAAACGCGTGAAACCAGTCATTCCCAAACTTGCGCACACATACTGATACTGCTGAGACAAATGCAGCATAGGTTGAGCCAAGGTTTTAATTACGTAAGGAAGCGCCATTAAACTGTTTACTGCAATCACGATAAAGAAAGCTAAGCTGAAAACATCGGTGAATGAACGCAGTAATAAGAAGAGCCCCGTACTGATCACAAGCCCGGGAGTAACTAAGATAATAGTGCCAATCAGCTCGATTTTATCGGCTCGAAAATTCTTATTCTGTAAGCGCCATGCTCGACTAGTCAGCAGTATGGCGATACCAATACCAACCGCGATAACACTTGCTAATGACGCGACTTTAACCGAGGTCATTAACGCAGCCCAAAACGGCTCGCTGCTCAGTACGATTAATGCCTGCGAGTTAATGCCACTGACGATAACCATAGCTAATGGCGGCAATACCAGCATTGAGACGGTGATGATCCAAAAGCTATCCCAAGCTTTTGACCACCAGCTATCCTTAACCAAATATTTCTCTTCCGACAATTGACTGGCTGTCACTGAAATAGGTTTCGATAGGCGTTGAATGCTCACAGCTAGCACACCACACAGCAGCATTTGCCATATCGCGAGCAAGGCACCAGCCTGCAGGTCAAAGTCGAATTTAATCGCCTGATAAATAGCGAGTTCGATAGTGGTTGATTTAGGTCCTCCGCCTAGTGCCATCACGGTAGCAAAGCTGGTAAAACACAGCATGAAGACCAAACCACACACATGTGGCAGTTGCTGTCTTAAACGAGGCCATTCAACCCATCTGAATTTATTCCAATGGCTCATACCCAAATGAGCACAAAGCTTATGCTGCTCGGCAGGTACGGTATCTAAAGCTTGTAAAAGTAAACGGCTAGCATAAGGCAGGTTAAAGAAGACATGTGCGAGCAAAATACCATTCAACCCATAGATCGAGAATGGCAATTCAATATCGAAGTTCGCCAGAAATTTAGCTAACCAACCACTGTTACCATAAATAGCTAGCAAACCAAATACGCCAACTAATACGGGTAAAACCAAGGTCGAAGCAAACAGCCTTAACAACAAGGCCCGTCCAAAAAATTGTCTGCGACATAGAGCATGAGCAATAGGTATAGCAAAGCCAACACTCAGCATCGTTGAGAGTGTCGCTTGATAGAAACTGAATTTCGTTACATGCCAATAGTAAGGATCGGACCATACTTGGCTGATATCAAGAGAAGGGGCATTGCTAAGCAATGCCCCAACTGCTGAAACCACGAAGGCGGTAATGAGTATCGCAACCCAAACCCCGACCTTAGGTGTTTTCTTTATCATAAATCGATTTTTTACCGTAAATGGTTCACTCCAAACATAACGAATGAACCTTTAAATACAGAAAGCTAGTTTTTTAAAAGTACGTTAGAAAACTCATTTTCTTAAATAATAAGTTAAAAAGTAAGTGCACTCTGCCATTCACGAATCCAAGGCTTACGCTTCTCGGCGATCTCTTCTGGTGTGAAGCTTAGCGCTTTCTGAGGAACCGTAAGTTGCTCGAACCCTTTTGGTAGCTCAACATCGGTCACTGGGTACATCCAGTTGCCAGTAGGCATCGCCGATTGGAACTCATCACTTAAGATAAATGCCATAAACTCATCGGCAAGCTTTTCGTTCTTGCTACCTTTAACCTTCGCTGCCACTTCCACTTGAGTGTAATGACCTTCTTCAAAGCTTGCAGCTGCGTACTTAGAATCACTTTCTGCAATGATGTGATAAGCCGGGGAAGTTGTGTAAGACAACACTAAATCAGACTCGCCCTCTAGGAACATAGAGTAAGCTTCAGACCAACCTTTAGTCACAGTCACAGTTTTCTGAGCAAGCTTCTTCCATGCTGCAGTTGCTTCATCACCGTAAACCGACTTCATCCATAGCATCATGCCTTGGCCTGGTGTTGATGTACGTGGATCTTGATAGATAACCTTAAGATCGTCACGTTGCTCAACCAGTTCTTTCAGGCTCTTTGGCGGGTTTGCTAGCTTCTCTTTGTTATAGATAAACGCAAAGTAACCAAAATCATAAGGAACAAAGGTACTGTCGTTCCAACCGTTAGGAAGCGTCACAGATGATGTATCAACACTGTGCTCAGCCAATAAGCCTGTAGATTTCGCTTCAGCCATGAGATTATTATCTAGGCCTAAAATGATGTCAGCTTTGCTGTTGCCACCTTCAAGACGTAAGCGGTTTAGAATAGACACTCCATCTTCTAACGCGACAAAATTCACATCACAACCACACTTTTCTTCGAATGCTTTTTCAACGGCAGGACGAGGGCCCCAATCCGCAGCAAAAGAGTCGTAAGTGTAAACCGTTAAGGTGTTGTCTGCTGCGAAGGCAGAAAAAGAGATGGCTGTAGTAACAGCAAGAGTTGTTAATGTTAATTTCACTGGACGCTCTCCATGGTCTGAGCGGCACAGGTTTGAGGGAGGAGAACGGTAGAGGTTGTTCCTAACTCAATTCCTACGCCAGCATTATCTGGTTCAGGTTTACGGGTCCCAAGCACTTGCTTGATCTCAGCTCGCATTCATTATTTGAATGGTTCGCTCCCCGATGAGTGTTCAGGATTGTAATTTGATTTTTAACAATAAGCCATCAAGTTTGGATCAATTACGTTGATCGTAACCCCAACGTGGCACTAAACCTTGCTCGATACCAAGGTGATCAAGAATACGTGCCACCATAAAGTCGACCAGGTCTTCAATCGACTTAGGTTGATGATAAAAACCCGGAGCTGCAGGCATAATCGTCACGCCCATGGTCGAGAGTTTGTGCATATTCTCTAAATGCAACGTAGAAAATGGCGTCTCACGAACCACCAACAACAACTGTCCTCGTTCTTTCATAACCACGTCTGCTGCACGCTCGATCAAGTTATCTGATAGGCCATGAGCAATCGATGCCAAGCTTCCCGCAGAGCATGGACACACCACCATCTGCTTCGGTGCTGCTGAACCAGAGGCAACCGGTGAGAACCAATCATCTTTGCCACACACCACCAGCTTTTCTGGGTCGCAATCTAAATGCTTAACCAAAGCTTGTTTCGCAGCATCTGGCCCAGCAGGTAACTTAAGTTCATGCTCGGTCGCCAACACTACTCGCGCTGCCGATGATATCAGCAAGTAGACCTGATAATCGGCGGCCAAAAGGCATTCAAGTAAACGCAGGCCATAAGGCGCACCGGATGCGCCAGTGAAAGCCAGAGTTATCGCTTTATCGTGTTTTGTCATGTTCTCAATTACTTCAAATTATAAGGTCGAGGATGCGTTAGCCTTTGAGTGCCAATCCATCCAACAGTTTCTGGTGAATACCACCAAAGCCACCATTACTCATTACCAAGATTTGGTCACCCGCTTGTGCCTCAGAGACAATTTTAGCAACGAATGCATCCATGTTATCACTCACGTGCGCGGGTTGGTGACACGCATCGGCGACGTCTTGTACTGACCAATCAATGTTATCGGGTTGGAATAAGTAAGTAGAATCCGCTTGCTTCAACGAATCAGCCAGCGTTTCTTTGTGCACTCCACGTTTCATTGTGGCAGAACGAGGCTCTAAAACGGCAATTATTTTTTTCGTGTCGACCTTATTACGTAAACCGCTCAGCGTAAGTTCAATTGCCGTTGGGTGATGAGCAAAATCGTCATAGACAGAAACGCCTGCCACTTCGCCTTTAAACTCTAGACGACGTTTGGTGTTGATGAACTTCGCCAACGATTCACACGCTAAATCAGGTGTCACCCCTACATGTCGCGCAGCTGCAATCGCCATCAAAGCATTATTGACGTTATGGTCGCCAACCAAATTCCAGTCGACAGTTCCTACGCATTCGCCTTGGAAGTACACTCCAAATTGAGACCCGTCTTTAACCAGCTTCTTGGCATCCCAATCACCTTGTTCACCACTCGATTCTGTCTCACTCCAGCATCCGCGAGATAAAACATCTTGAATCGCCGTATCTTCTTTAGGAGAGAAAATTCGGCCATTACCTGGCACAGTGCGCACTAAGTGGTGGAACTGACGCTTAATCGCCTCAAGATCATCGAAGATGTCAGCATGATCGAACTCGAGGTTATTCATTACCAAGGTTCTTGGGTGGTAGTGAACGAACTTAGATCGTTTATCAAAAAAAGCACTGTCGTATTCGTCAGCTTCGACCACGAAGAACATGCTTTCACCAAGGCGAGCAGAGATACCAAAGTTACCTAACACGCCGCCCACTAAGAAGCCAGGCGCATAGCCACAGTCTTCTAAAATCCAAGCCAGCATGCTCGATGTTGTTGTCTTGCCATGCGTTCCCGATACCGCTAATACCCAACGATCATGCAACAAGAACTCTTGCAACCATTGCGGGCCTGAGGTGTATCTAAGGTTGTTATCCAATACATACTCAACACACGGGTTGCCACGACTCATCGCATTACCAATCACCACGAGATCAGGCCTTGGTTCTAACTGGCTTGGGTTAAACCCTTCAATAATTTCAATCCCTTGAGACTCCAACAAAGTGCTCATTGGTGGGTAAACATTCGCGTCACTACCGGTAACCTTGTGACCTAATTGACGAGCCAATACCGCAGCACCTCCCATGAAGGTGCCACAAATTCCTAAGATATGAATATGCATAAATTGCTTCCAAACGCTTGGCTAAATGAACCATGTCTAAATCAAACTACTGCACTCATTATCATTAAATGGCGATTAAAAGCGAGTAGCAATGCAAAACAAATTTAGTCGACATAGTAAGTGAGATCTGCGTCGCTTAGTTCATTACCATTAAAAAGATCTAACCTTTAGAATTTAAGTAGGCGTCTAGGTGAATAAAGTCCGAGTAAGAGGCAAATTCTATAGTGCTCAAATCCCCCTAATATTGAGAGAAGTTTAAGGAAATAACATGTCTGAGATGCGCACCCTTGGTGAGTTCATTGTTGAGAAACAGAGTGACTTCCCCCATGCAAGCGGTGATCTATCATCCCTTTTGTCGTCTATTCGACTTGCTGCAAAAATTGTTAACCGTGAGATCAACAAGGCTGGTCTAGTCGACATCACTGGCGCTGTTGGTACAGACAACGTTCAAGGTGAAGAACAGCAAAAGCTAGACCTTTACGCGAACGACAAGTTTAAAGCGGCTCTAGAAGCTCGTGATCAAGTTTGTGGTGTTGCAAGTGAAGAAGAAGACGAAGCTGTCGCCTTCAATAAAGAGCTCAACAAAAACGCAAAATACGTCGTTCTGATGGACCCACTTGATGGTTCTTCAAACATCGATGTCAATGTATCTGTTGGGACAATCTTCTCTATCTACCGTCGAGTATCACCTGTTGGTACCCCACCAACACAAGAAGACTTCCTACAGCCAGGACACAAGCAAGTAGCCGCGGGGTACGTAATTTACGGCTCTTCAACTATGCTTGTTTACACAACTGGTGCAGGTGTAAATGGCTTCACCTACGACCCATCTCTGGGCACCTTCTGTCTGTCTCATGAAAACATGATGATCCCTGATGAAGGTAAGATTTATTCCATCAACGAAGGTAACTACATTCGCTTCCCTACGGGTGTTAAAAAGTACATCAAGTACTGCCAAGAAAATGAGCCAAGCGACAACCGCCCTTACACATCACGTTACATCGGTTCTCTAGTATCAGATTTCCACCGTAATCTTCTGAAAGGCGGTATCTACTTATACCCGAGTACGCAAAGCCACCCTCAGGGTAAACTACGTCTGCTGTACGAGTGCAACCCAATAGCCTTCATCATGGAGCAAGCTGGCGGTATTGCCTCCGATGGCGCCCAACGCATCATGGATATAAAACCAACAGAACTGCACCAACGTGTGCCTTTCTTTGTCGGTTCTAAGAACATGGTGAAAAAAGTAGAAGAGTTCCTTGAACTTAACCGAGACTAACCGTCTCGCTTATTTTTCAAGTTAACGCCATTAAAAAAGCCAGCATTTACATGCTGGCTTTTTGTTCGACAACTCAGAATACATAGATGTTACGGATAGATAACTATTACGGATTGTCCCGCTTACACCAGTCACCCGAAAGTATTTCTTTATTAGCCGTTAGATCAAGCTGATACAAATATACCCATGCTAATCCAAATATAGTTTCTATTTGTTCGCGACGATACTCAACAGGAACATCTTCTAGCCGATCGAGCGAAGCCAAAACTTCGTCGTTAATGGTATAGACCTCGCCA
>NZ_JBFRSN010000421.1:0-17765 GCF_041473595.1 Vibrio sp. 10N.222.46.A1 | reverse complement strand
TTCAAAACTAATATTTACCGCTCTTTCGAAAAAGAACATGAACATGTAATTCTAAAGCTATTACCATTCCAACAGAATGGTAATGAATTGACTGTGCCGAATAACTACAAGTAGTTAAACGTATTGGTCACTCAGTTCATTGAAATCAATTTGTTACCGAAGTAACTGTTACTACCTAAGTAATAACGTTTTGATATTCATCAACGAGTGCCCACACAGATTGATAGGTTTAAATTGTTAAAGAGCTTCTCTTCGTTGTGACTTACATCACTTCGGAAGAGGCGGCCATTCTAGCTATTTAATTCTCAGTGTCAAACACTTATTCGGAATTAATTTCTACTTTTAAAAAGTAAAAGCGAATCATCGCTTAAAGCTAGTTGCCTTACTAACATTCTTCGCTGAAGCCTTATGGCGTCTGCCGTGTCAGTGAGGCGGCATTATAGAGATCATCGAAAACATGGCAACCCCTTTTTTGATAAAAATTCAAAAAAATTGCTTAAGCGTCTACTTTTACGTCAAAACCCTCTTTCATAGGCCAAAGCTCATACAATCAAGAGCATATAACTTAGAATTTCGCGACTAGATCTTTCGAGAATGTCTCTATATCCAGTTCGATACTCCACTTTTCACTAAGCTCCATTATGTTATCTAGAGATTTCTGAACCGTTTTTATTGTCAATGTATTGTTATCTAGGTCGTATACCTGTTTTTGCGTGGTGTAATAGAAGTAAAGGATAGTTAATGCTTCTCGGTCGCCTTGCTCAGCTCTTGGTTGAATACGCTTTAGCTTACGATAGATTTGATTGTGAATCTGTTTCAGGTTCCACACATAAAGCGCTTCTTTAAAGTAATCATGCCCTTTCACACGGCTCGCAATAAACGCATTCAAGGCGACTGATAAAATCACCCCGAGTACATTCAAATGGAAATTACCCGTCGCTTCCCCTGTAACGGAGCCAGCTGAACCAAAAAGCTCAATCAGAATGCTACCAAATACAATGGCAAACAAGGCTAGTGACCCAACCAATGAAACCAACAGTAGGTTCATCTTCTTTCTATATTCTTCTTTATTAATCTTCTGTAACTTCATCGACTACTTCCTTATGTAATACCAATCGTAGTAAATAACTGTTCACCCTAGCTGGTTAAAACGCTTGATAACTGCGTTAGAACTTTTGATTGTAGAATAACTACTTATCGAAAAATTCTGCCTTGTTCTCCAGTCTTTTTCCTGCGCTATTTCTGATCACTTACTTACTGTGATTGGTATAACAACCATCAATCCAATATTGAGTGCCTCTTTACAGTGGCACTCTGACATTTCTTTTGCTGATCGCTAGCACGGGGGCACTAGTTAAAAGCACGAGCCAAAATGCCATTCCCTTGATATTGGTAAACACTTGAATTACTACTTACAAAGACCGATTCTCCGGGTTTAAGAGAAACTGACCGTCCTTCTGAAGTGACGGTCGCCTCTCCTTCCACACAGAACAAGATCTCCGCGCTACGTAAATACTGTGACTTGCTCTCATCAGTCGCAGACAAGATATCAAAGCCAAAGTCATCCACTGGAATCGGATAGCTCATCTTGCCCTCTTTCAATACAGGCTTAAGACGAATATCTTCTGGCTTAATCGGCTCAAAGATCGTGTTATCGATAAGCTCAGGAACGTCTATGTATTTGGGTGTAAGACCGGCGCGCAGCACATTGTCTGAGTTTGCCATAATCTCCAAACCTGTGCCTTGAACATAAGCGTGAGGTGTTTCTGCGAACAGGAACATCGCTTCACCGGGCGCCAGTTCAACCGTGTTGAGCATCAATGGGGCAAACAAACCAATATCACCCGGATAGTGCTGTTTGAATTCAATGCTGTATTGCAGAGCTTCACGCCCCATGACCGTTTTAGCTGGTCGCGCATGTGCAGCATAAAGCTCATTAAGCGCAGACGCTTTACGGTCACCTTCAAGAGACATAATGGCGCTAAAGAAAGACTTCAGAGAATCACTGTCGGCATTGGCTTTAAGCACATTAAGTTCAATCGCTAACGAAGGAATATCGGCTTCTTCGAACAAGGCAATAATATCGTCGATTGGACGAAAGCCATTCATCGCTTGGTACTCAGTGATCGCGTAAACCAATTCAGGTTTATGGTTAGAGTCTTTATAATTACGATGCCCTGCAGTCAGAGGGATTCCTGCTTGCTCCTCTCTCGCAAAGCCTAACTCGGCTTGGTGCTTGTTTGGGTGGACCTGGACCGATAGCGCTTTTTCTGCTGCCAAGATCTTAAACAAGAACGGCAGTTCACCGAACTCCTGCGCAATATCAGTAGATAAATAAGCGGGTTTATTCTTGTTAATCAGCTCAGAGAGAGGCACCAAATGTTGGTCAAGCTTAACCATTGAGCAACCTTTTGGATGCGCTCCCATCCAAACTTCCGCTTGCGGCTCTTGTGACTCATTCTTAAAGCCAAACAGTTCACGTATCGAAGAAATACTCCCCCATGCATAATTTTGGATGGTGTTTTCCATTGGGAAAAATGAGTGTTCTGAGAAGTGGCTGAGTGACATGGCGTTTTCCGTAGTGAGCCCTTTGAACACAATTCAGAGAGCTGATTTCTAATAACGTAAATAATTAGAAAGACTACAGAGAGCAGCTAGAACCCACATGAGATGAGGTCTTAGACGCAATAGGAAAAATTCTTAGAAACAGGTGAGAACCATGAAAAGCGTGAAAAGAGTCACATTTGAATGCTACGTAAAAAAAAGCTGAAGATAGGGTAGCTGCATAATAACCAGAGGACCATTAGCAGCTATCTTATTTACGAAGAAATCCCTTAAAAGCCAGAGCGAACCTCTGCACTTTTCTGAGGCGATTGAGCTTGTAAGAAAGGCAGTAGCAGCAAGCCAATAACGGCCGCACAAGTCGAGATGGTAATGAAGAACCCACTCCAGCCATAAGTTTCTAGAACGAGCGCTAATGGGTAGCCAGAAAGTGCAGCACCCATATAGGCAAATAAGCCAACAAAGCCTGTCGCAGCTCCTGCGGAGTCTTTATGTGAGCATTCCGCGGCAGCCATACCTATTAGCATTTGAGGGCCAAACACAAAAAAGCCTACACAAAACAGCCCAGCCGCTTGAAACACAAAGTTGGTTAGAGGCATAAGCCATAAAGCGGATACTGAGAGGAAGATACCAATCGCGAACAGGATATTCATGGGACCACGGTTACCACCAAACAGCCTATCCGATCCCCATCCAGCAACAAGTGAACCAACGAAACCGCCAATCTCAAACAGAGACAACGCAGCGTTGGCGTTTATCAAACTATAATCGTGCTCTTCGGTGAGATATAAATTGCCCCAGTCGTTAACTGCCGTTCTTACGATGTAAACCAACACATAGCTAAAGGCGAGCAGCCAAATGTACTTATTGCTGAACACATAGGTTTTCAGGATCTCTCGATAGCTTAACCCTTGCCCATGGCTCTCTTGCGCCAATTCTAGATGGTCATTGCGCCACTTCCCTACCGTCGGAAGCCCCATGGTCGTGGGCTTATCACGTAAGCGCCAACAGACGATAAGACCAATAAAAACACCAATCACACCCGGCCATATAAACCCAGATCGCCAACTGTATTGGAGAGTTAGATAGCCGACGAGAATAGGAATCAATGCCCCACCAACGTTGTGTGCTGTATTCCATATAGCCCAGCGAAAGCCTCTTTCGGAGCGAGAATACCAGGTCGTCAATAACTTGGAACACGATGGCCAGCCCCAACCTTGGAACCATGCATTAAGCACCCAAAGCGATATAAAAGCAGCCAACGAACTAGAAAAACCAAACGCGATATTGATCAAGCCTGTCGCGATTAGGCCGAGCCCCATGAAGTAACGCGGGTTCGACCGATCCGATATGGTGCCTGAAATAAACTTAGATAAGCCGTAAGAAAGATAAAAGAGCGTGCCAATCAAGCCGATATCGCCTTTGTCTAAGCCAAGATCGGTGATCATGGCTGGCGCGGCATAATTAAAGGTTTTACGAGTGAAGTAAAAACCTGCATAGCCGACATACATTCCTATCATGATGTGAAGACGCCAATAACGATAACGCTGATTGACCTCATCATCGCTTAGAGTATGACTTTTTGACGTTGTTGAGCGCAGAAATCCAAACATATTCGTTCTCACACTTTAGGTAATGTAACGCTGATATTAGTACCCGAAGAAGAGTCATTAGCGTTGATTGCCATCTTGCCACCGAGCGCCTGAACACGCTCTTGCATACCACGAACACCCATTCCTTTGAGAAGATCCTGCGCTGTAAAACCAACACCATTGTCTGTAATTCGAAGATAAGCTTGATCATCTAGAATCAGTTCTATTCTAATTTCACTTGCTTCAGCATATTTGTGGGCATTGTTTAAAGACTCTTGGCACAGTCGGAAGAGAGTAACCTTGAGCGTGTCACTCAAACATGAGTAGTCACCGTGCCAATTTAGCTGGATATCAACGCCGTGATCTGAAAACTCCATTTCCCGTATGAGCTGTTCAACGGAGTCCTTCAGGTCAAGGTCGTCCAACATTTTTGGTCTTAGCTTTGTTAGCAAACGCTTGGTGGTGTCATAAACATTCAACGACAATGATTCAATCGTACCAGCACAGCGAACGCTCATTTCAGCCGCATCGACACGTTTGATAATGCTCGCTTGAGTCCGAATTGCCGTGATGTTCTGGCCTATCTCATCATGTAACTCACGGGCAATATCACGACGAACCGATTCTTCAGCCGTGATTAGCTGACGGGAAAGGTTTTGATTCCTAGAGAGCTCACTGCGTAATTTCGAGTTGAGATCTTTTTGTTTTTGAACAGCTAAACCAAGCAAAATACCTGTGATGGTCTGAGCGGAAAGAGACAAGAGTAAATCAGTAATTTCGAGTTTGGACGTGCCACTGTGGGCTGCAATCAACGCGACGCTATTTAGCAGGGTAGCGAGCAAGGCGCCTTGCCATCCATAACGAACGGCGAGCAAGATAATAGGGATAGCCATACAGAACGGGGCGAAGCGCCTTAGCTCATCTGGCAAACTGGTTTGTATCAAAATACTGACGACCAACAAGAGGCTGTATAAAGCGATGTGACGGATTTTGAACTCAATGACATTGTTGATTAAGTAAGAGCTCAGTGGCGCCCACTTGTTTTGGAATAGGTAATTCCATACCAGATAACACATCGGCACTAACATCAAACCACCTGTGGTGCTCACCAACCACACCATGTAAACAGCCGGAACATGAGAACTGACCGCGGCAACATTGATGAGTGCTGTGACCATGATTAAGCTCGCCATCACCAACAAGTGACGATTCAGGTCACCAGAATAATAACGTTTGGCAATTAGAGTGGCTGGAATACTTAGTCCACTGGCGATTAGTATCGTCAGCCATTGAGGTTCATCAAGTAGGAGAGCTAGGGCAATCGCGAGCCCCCACTCTGCAATATAGATAGCAGGCCAATAGTGAGTGCGAGTGTGCAGCGTCATTCCTAACCGGAGTGAGAATGGGAAAAGCAGAATGGCTAACTCAGGGTCATTAATGAAATAGAAGGCAATAACCCATAAACAGAACCATGCACAGCCAGCCATAAAAACCCCGCATAAGGAGGTGGCTAGATAAGAACGCATTAGTACTGGTCTTGAGCGAACAATTTAGCTAACTCAACGTTGTTCTTAACATTGAGTTTGTCCATGGCATTGGCACGGTGCACATGTACCGTTTTATGGCTAACCCCTAACTCGACAGCAATAGATTTCACGTCGAGCCCTGTCGCCAATAACTGGCACACTTCGCTTTCCCTGCGGGTGAGCTGATTTAACGAGGCTTTATTCTTCATTGGTGTCGCAAGTTTTATGGCGATATCTGGCGTAAGGTAGCAGCCGCCATTTGCGCTCGTGTGTACGGCCTGAATTAACTCATCAGGGCTACAGCGTTTACTGAGATAACCTTTAGCTCCTAACTCTAATGACTTTTCAACCATCGCCGGAGAGTCATGTACGCTCAACATAATACTAGCAATGCCAGATGGAATCTCTTCCAATAAGCTCAGGCCACTTTCATCTTGCATTGAAATATCCAAGATAACGACATCAGGGTGACAACTTGGCAGTCCGAGGCGCGCTTCTGCCGCAGAGTTAAACTCCCCCACGACCGTTATATCAGTTTCAAGACTGAGTAATTGAGCGAAGCCAGATCGAACAATGACGTGGTCATCAACAAGCGCAACATTAATCATGATATTAACCAAAATTAAGAGTGAGAAAGAAAAATAGCCCCAACAGGAGCTATCTAAAATTAAGTTTATTGGTAGAGATGATACTGAATCGAACTAACGATTGGTATGATCTCACGTGCTTTAAACCAATAAAGCACGTGAAACTATCTACCCGAAACTCTCTTTGCGAGAACAAGTACTCAGACAAGCTACGCGTTTTGAGCCGCTAGGTGCATCTTCTTCGCGTGACGAATCTTCTTCTCTTCCGCAATAGCAACGAACAACAGTAAAACAATACAAATGGCAGCAGAAGTATCGAGTGCTGCAAATGTCCCTTTCCAACCTGTTAAGCCGAAAATAGGCGTTCCGTCTGCAATCATGCCTAGGCCAAGTTTGGCAAAACTGTCACCAATTAGGTAAGCAAATGTGCCTTTCACGCCATCAGCCACACTGATTGCTTTCTTAGGAACAAAACCTACCGCAGCAACACCAATCAACAGTTGAGGACCGAATACTAGGAAGCCAAGTACGAATAGTGATGCTAGGTACATGAACTCGCTCGTTGCATGCTGATAAAACTCTAGAGATACAATAATCAGTCCAAGCGATACACAAGCAACTAAAGCACGACGTCCGTTAGCAAGGTCTGATAAATAACCCCACATTAATGTACCGACCAGAGCGCCAACTTCAAACAGAGTAAAGCCTGAAATAGCCGTTTCTTTTGATAGACCTAACTCTTGATACGCATAAACGGTAGACCATTGATCGATACCGATACGAACAATGTACAAAAAGATATTCGCGAAGCAGAGTAACCAGATCACTTTGTTTTTAAGGATATATTCAACAAAGATCTCTTTCTTAGTCATTTGATTTTCTTCAGCAATAGTATCTTCTTCGCTGATTTCTTCGTCAAACAACTCTTCAACTGTACCTAAACCGTATGCTTCTGGAGAGTCGTTACCAAAACGCATCCCAATAAAACCAACCACAATCGCGATGATCGATGGGAACACGAACATACCAATTACGTTGCCATCAAAAAAGTAGTTAGCGCCAAACAGCGCTACACCAGCAGCACCTGCACCACCTACGTTGTGTGACATGTTCCAAAGACCTAAATACGACCCACGCTTATTACGAGGCGTCCATTTAGTAATAGTCGAATAACTTGAAGGACCACCGGTACTTTGAAAGAAACCACTCAATGCGTAGAAGGCAACCATCATGAATAAGCTAGCGCTGCCTCCACCCAAGCTGAAGCTAAAGCCCAACATGGCAAGGCCAGATAGGATAAGCATGAATGGCAGGAACTGCTTGGTGTTTTTGCCATCCGCGTAGTAGGAAACAACCGTTTTACCAATACCATAAGTAATTGAAAAGCCAAGACCAATAAGACCTAGATCGGTCATTGATAATCCATAAGTAGAAATCATGTCGTTTTGCGCGACATTGAAGTTCTTACGGATTAAATACATGGTCAAATAGCCAATGAATACGACTAGGTACGATTGTAGGAATGGTTTAAACCACATTTTTCTTCTAGTTTCGACCGGAAGATCCAGCGTCGGTTTTCTAACCTGATCTAGGAACTTTAACATTGTGAACTCTCTTATTATTGATGAGGTCTGCACGGAACATTACTGACCATGCACTCTTTGCAATTCGATGATGAAATAATAAGGAGTCTAAAAAGCGACCGCATGAGAGAGGGTCTTAGAATAACTAGGAAAAATTCTTAGTTCAGAATTGGGAGTCAAGAAAGCGTGAACAGCATCACTTTATTTAAAATGTGTTATGCCGTGAAGAGGTATTGGAAAGGTGTCGTTAGTTAAGATATTTGGTAGGTGCCCCAAGCAAACTAAACATCGATTGTATTGAGCAGTTTATTGAAATCTAAAGTGGCTAATAAAAGCCACATTAGATTCGCTTTACGGTATCGTAACCTAAACGATAGATAATAGAGTTTAATTATTCTTAGACACATCCAACTTATTCAGCAACGACGGAAAACCCCAACCGTTCTCGCCTTCGACCACAGGTTCTCCGGTCAAATACTCAAACAGCGTTGGCGCTAAAGATCCGTTGGCTTCAATTTTTAATGGTAATGAGTTCTCACCAATTGGCGCTCCCCAGAATCCGATAAAGGCATCTTTTTCTAAGTAATCCTCACCAGCATGACGGCCCGGTACCTTGGTGTTGTAGCCAATTCCCGCTTTAGGGAACAAGTTAACCGTGCCAGCCCTATCTTCAAGGTAGATATTAGCCAGTTGATTCACTGAATCTGGTCGAGGTGTTGGTTGCGTCAATGAAGTCCACTCAGCACTGCTACACCACGTTGTCACATCCGCCTTAACCGCTCGGTTAATACACTTTTCTACTAATTGAGAGTACTGTGAAAAATCAGCTTCGCTTGGTGATGCTAGGTATGGATTTAACCTTTGCGTATTGAGTAAAATCGGCGCTCGGTTGTCTTCCAATGACTCATAGAAAAGCTTGTCACCTTCACGTGTGATCAATTCATCGACCCGTTTTAAATCACGGTTGCCAATCACACGAACAGTGCAACGTTGTTGATCACATGTACTTTCTCTTACGACCATATAATCAAGACTTTCAGGCAAGCGTTGCGCTATCTGATTGATGATGTCGATATTCTGACCAACTGTCGCAGCAATCGGAGACCACTGCGTGAGTTCTTGGTAAACCGGCTGAACCTGCCACCCTTGAGCCGAATTAAAGAAATCCATCATGAAGTTACCACCAGCCGTCGAGGCGACCACCACATCCAATTCCTTCGAACTTGGGTAGCTTAGCGCATTGGTGATTTTAGGCCCTTCCCCCTCGTCTGAAGATATCTTCTTAACCACAATTGGATACGCTAGCTCTGCTTGTAAGCCTTCAAATACCTGCTTTTCTGGATTGAGCGCGTAGAACACCGGCGTTAAACCATGATCCCCTGCCATCCCCCATAGCGTTTTATCGTAAACGCCTGCACTACGGTAAGTCGCTTCAATCTGGCGAATCCAATAGTCCAGTCGATTGAGCTCTCCGGTCGGCATCAGAATTTCGTCACTAAAAGGACCGGTAAAGTGCGCGAAGTGATCCGGCCATGGGTTATACACCAAGGTGTAGTCTGGCATCCCTTTTCCATCTAACTCGGCAAACTGAGTGATAGACTGTTTAACCAGAGCTCTCTTTGAAAACTTAGTGAAAAAATCAAAGCCAGATATAGTCTGATACGCTTCAATATCTTCAATCAAGGCTTGACGCTTTTCTTGCAAAACCACTTCGACTTCTGAACGTTCTTGAAGCTCTTTAACGCAGCGTTTCTCACCATAATCACGTAGTGACTCACCCAAACCTAGGTTTACTAACCCATCGTAAGTAGTGTGAGCATTCCAATCATATTGAGCGTTGCAGTTCAGCGTTTTTAGGTAATCAAGGCGATCAAACATGGTTTGTACCTTATTGTCTGCCATCAACACATCTAACTGCAGGGCATCATTACCAAAGAAGTAATACGCTCGGTCGATCTCTCGGTCGACAAAGTGGAAATTAGGGATACCCGTTCCACCGTTACCAGACACTTTTGCACCCGTTTTGATGATAGGTAGGTTACGTACGCTGATTGTGGGAGTTGAAGAGATACCCACTCGGCTAATATTGTCTCGATGCTCTTGATAGAGCTTTTTGAAGAACGGAAGATAATTCGGATCACGATAGGTTTGTTCAGACAGAACTTCCATGAAACTCACTTGTTGTTGATGCTCAGGCTCAATCACCGTTTCTAACTGAGGTTTGTATTGCGCTCGGTTTTTATGGTTCTGATAAGCCACCGAAATGAAAGGTGAATCTTCATCGACCAACCCCTCAATCAACCCTTGCTGTAAACCATCGACCGTCACTTGGACCGCAAAACGTTTTTGCTGTTGGGATTCTAAGAATTGAATGAGCGCATCAGGCTGGTCACTGAACGCTTGTTGCATCCAATCATCGAGCGCTTCTGCACGTTCTTCTTTAAACACAAATTGTCGATAAGCTTTAAGCAAGTTTAAGCGCACAAAATCAATGAGAGTGATGGTAAGAGCTTGTGCTTTGTTATTCGGCTTATCAGCGTTTTCTGGTTTGCCATCTTCTGCAATCGCCAGCATTGCAGACTTCATATCGCCGTCATCCATTCCCAATGCCGCTTTACCGATCAAATCAACGATGATCGGTTGAATCTGAGCGATGATCGCTAGATCTTCAGGGCTATTGGTTAAGTATGTGTAATTCGCAGGGAGCGTGTCCATATCCTGCCAGACACCAATTTCGAATAACGCATCGTAGATAACCACCATGTTGGCAATGAACTGTTCATCGATACGAATACCTTCATGATGTCCCGTTGCTTCAGTCGAGGTATCTGGCTCGTGATGCTCTGAGGTTGGCTTATCTCCAACATGATAGAGGCTATGTTCAAAGCCCTTTAGCGCCTGCTTATCATAAACCGTCGACAAGTAAGATTTGAACACATCTTCACTGCCCAAGCCTGAATAGCGGTCGTAATAACTATAGAGAAAATAACCCAAAGGAATTGAGTACGTCGGGTTAGATAACTGAGCAACGACTCTGGCTTTTGTTTTGACATCTAAAGGGAGAGCGAGAATATACGCATCTAATGTAACGCCACCAATGGTGAAAAGAGCTGCATCACGAGTGAGTTTGGCAGAATAACTTAGGCTTGAAAGCACCTGATTTTTCAACACTTCACTGGAGCTAAACACGCCACCAATGACGGGCGTTGTTGATATATCAGCGGCACTCGGAGCTGATGCAAGCGCCAACGATAAGGCACTGAATAAACTGGCGTAACTGCGAACGTGAGAATAAGAGCTCATCAAATTTCCTTTAGATCAACACACTTCTATAAATGCAGCGTATTGTTTCAGTTTGCATTTATTAGTCAACCTATGAAAACGTTTGTTTTCTGATTCGAAGAGCTCGAATACTCTTACAATCGCTTACCGCTACCGTCTTCCCACATCACTTCGCATTCGTCTTTAATGGCCGCTTTCAATAGTTCAACTAACGGGAAAGCTCGGCTACCGATATTAACAGGCGCTTCAACAACCTCTTCATTATCGTCATCGGTATTTTCTTGTTCTACCTGCTTGCTCTGCTCAGCGGCGATCGCAGCACGCAAATTACTTAACGCTTGAGAAACCTCTGAAGCATCAATTGCTCCTGGAATAGTGCCACTATGCCCAAGCATCTTAATGAACTGAAGACCGACTTCACCAAACATCGTGACGCTAGCATGAGCTTTGCAACTAAAGGTAATTAACATTATGAGCCTCTATCAAATTTAGGTATCTATAAACATTAGCTATCTACAAACTATGTTGAGTAACGTATTGGAAAGCAAGTAGATAATAGCCAAGTAACTTCCTGCAACTAGAACCGTGATTGTTTCACTAACGGATACATCTGCACCGTTAGTGACGCGCATCACTATTTATTATGAGTCACTCATCATTTAAATATGAAACCTTGATAGTAGTCACACTAAAAAGGTCACTAACACTCTGCTATGACTTTTATTTCATCTACTATTAACATCAATCATCAAAATCTTTGGCACAAATCACATGAAAAGGCTCGTCGGCAGACACCTAGAAGAAATGGCGGACATACGATCCACTCGCAAGCAAAAAATTGTCCACTCCTTTTCACTGGCTGCCGCTGCGTTATTCACATTCTACACTTGGGCTTACTTCCAAGGTCAGCATTACACTCTGTCAATTTTCGAACTGTGTTTTGCACTTATCGCTATCTCCAATGCATTTTACGTGAAAAAAGTCACTGCCGCTGAGTATTCAGAATTGATTCTAAGTGGTGTTCTGCTCGTTCAAGGAGTCATCCTATTCTTGTACAGTCACGCCATTCCCGAGCGGACACTCTGGCTCTACCCGATTTTGGCTGCCGTCATTTTCATAAACGATTTCAGAATTGGCATTATATTCAGTACCTCATTTTGTGTATTTATCAGCACCTTGATTACAGCTATGCCTAGCAGCTTTTCTTTACCTTTTAGCAGCTCACACCGGTTTATTCTTAGCTTATTTACAATGAGCTTGGTATGTCACACATCAGCTTATTACTACACAAAAGCCGTCAGTTATATTCAACGCCTATATAAAGAGGGGATTGAAGATCTGGCCTATAGAGACCAACTAACAGGCTTGGCAAACCGTTGGAGCTTTGAACGCTGGGCGACAGAAAAACTTGCGACAGTGGATAGTGAACGCTCACTGACTGCATTAGTTTTTTTGGACATAGATGACTTCAAAGGCATTAATGATAGCTACGGGCACGACGTCGGAGACAGTGTTTTGCAGCATTTTGCGAATCGTTTAAGCAACAACATCCGAACCAGAGACAGGGTAAGTCATGAATACGATTATTCGATTGCGCGCTTTGCTGGAGATGAGTTTGTTTTGATGCTCTACGATGTACCAACTCGCAAAGATCTAGACGGTATTTTAGATCGGATTTGTGGGCTATTCGAAAGTGGTTGCCAGACAAACGAGAGAATCAAGGAATTGACACTCAGTGTTGGGGTTTCGTTGTACCCGCAAGATGCTCAAGAATTACATGAGCTGACGAGATGTGCTGATAAAGCGATGTATGTTGCCAAACATTCAGGAAAAAATCGATACGCTTATTATCACGATAATCCCGTATCGACCTTGATAGAAGAGCTACCAACGAACCTCCCCTTCTCAGAATCGGAATCATCTGAGCTTGAAGGTTGTCTTGAAGCGAAGGTCGAAGGGAGCAATGTTACGTTATTAAAAACGCGTCCACGCTAGCCTGCCATATACATGGCCCATAAACTCACTAAGCCAATAACAATAATCCAAACGACTTGTCGTACTAAATTTCGATTTTCGTTCTTAGATTTAGCAACGGTTTTAAAAGCGGCTTGCTTAGCCGAGTGTATAAAAGGCCCATCTGCCTGGTGCTTTCTAACACGGCGCTTAACCGCTTTATTCGCAACCTCTGTAAAACGCTGACCTTGCTCCGTTGTAAAATCGTTATCAAAGCCCATCCGACCTTGCCTTTCGCCATGTTTTTGCTGTACTGCCATAGCGGCCTCCTTGGCGGTCTGCTCTCTATTCAAGTATAGACATAATTTCATATTCTTACCTGTTCAAAATTTTCGAATAAGTCACTCAACACTGTGCCATCTTCTTTTTAAATCAAATTACATAAACTACAGCTATTCAAGTTTATGAGGATTTCAAAATGACGAGTGTAAGAGCAGTAGATCATGTGATTGCAGCACACGCTACCTCCGATGGTGACGGCGTAAAAATACAAAGACTCGCTGGTTTCAATAACACGCGTTTCTCTCCATTTTTAATGATTGATGAACTTAAGTCGGATGAAAGCAAAGATTATGTTGGCGGCTTTCCTCCACATCCTCACCGTGGGATAGAAACGCTCACTTACATGCTGCAAGGTCACTTCCAGCACAAAGACCACATGGGGAATGTTGGAGAGCTTCGCAGCGGTGGTGCACAGTGGATGGCCGCGGGTCGTGGTGTGATTCACAGCGAAATGCCAATGATGGAAGAAGGTGCACTGCATGGATTTCAGATTTGGATAAACCAACCTGCAACACACAAGATGCTGCTAGCTCAGTATCACGATTTCCAAAATGAAAGCGTTACAGAGCACCAAAGTGAGCAAAGTGGTTTATTGAGAGTTATTGCGGGTGGATTCGAACTGCATAACCTAGCTGACCATGATGTAGAGGCTTTACGAACGCAAGGCCCACTGCAACAAACTGGTGTGCCGTTAAGCGTAGCGGATTGGCGATCTCATTCTGGGCAAAAAATAACATTAGGGACAAATGTTAATCACAATGCCATGACTTACGTGTACCGAGGCAGTATTAAGATCGGTGATAAAGTCATCAACCAAGGTCAACTTGCGTTACTCACTAAAGCTGACTTGCTGTCTTTGAGTAGTTTAGAAGATTCAGGTGTACTGATTTTTTCTGGTGAGCCGATTAATGAACCTGTTGTGCACTATGGTCCGTTTGTCATGAACTCGATGGAAGAAATTGAACAGACGATTCAGGACTTCAACAATGGCGTTTTTGAGACTTACTAATTGACGACGTCTTTGCGCTTTTAGCTTTGAATTGAAGTTAAAGATTGAAGAGATTTTGCAACGAACAACAATTTGGTCATCCATTTGATGACTGTAAAAACAAGTGACACTATCCACTGCCGGTTATTATCACTTATTTAACCACGCTCCTAGAGCGTGGTTTTTTTCTATTAAGCCATAGATAAACGATACTCTGGTTGAACGAACTCAGGCCTTCCTACAAGTATTCACACAGGTAAGCTGTCGCTTCTTTAACCTGTAAATCGAATGAAGAGTCACCCGCAACGTCAAAAGACTCACCAGATTGGAATGTAGTCCAATCGTCATCGCCAACACGCTTTACAATTAAAGCACCTTTAACAACAGTCATCTTTTCCGGAGCTGCAGTACCGAATGTGTATTCACCAGCGGCCATCACACCAACACTCACATCAGCACCAGACTGGTTAAACGCTAACGACTTAACACCGCCTTCAAAGTATGTATTTTCTTTAATCATTGTACTTCCTTGTTATCTCAAAATTGCATTACTAGGCTCAACGAATAAGCCTATGCGTAAATTTAGGTGCTAATTGTTTTAACCAATTCGAGACTGTCCTACAAGAAATAAATGAATATAGCTTAGGATCTGTTGACCTTTCGAAGTTAAATTTCGTTCGAGATGAAATCATTTTAGGCGTGGCATTGGGTATACAACCTAATCATTCTAAGTAAATATTCCTTAACAAAGCATGAAGACTGAATGTGTGGGTAAAAAATCACTGAGGCAGTTTGATTCAAAAGAACATTCGATCCTGCTTCTAACTCTTATAAGAACCTTTGCAACCTATCGTTTTATTTTATAGAATCATCACCAGTATGAGTAACTAAAATGAAGAGATAATGGCTAAAAATACCACGAAAAGCAGCGATATATTGGCCAATTCGTTACTCTACGCCTTCTTAATGGCTGGCTTTATGATTGCCCTCTCCGTCGGCTATTTTGGCTACCAAGCCTACCAAAAATCTGTAAGCCCAAGTAACGTCCATGGCACATGGATCGAGATTGGTGCTCCACCTTACAAAACAGATATTCTTACACTTTCCGATGATGGTGTGATGATGAACTATCGTTTCATCAGTACCTCGTTTGATTTTGATGGTAACGATGTCACGATCAATACAGGTTCAGGCCCAACGATTTATACCATTAGCGGTACCTACAATTCACCTCGTTTAAAGCGGCTAGTGCCGAACACACCATCCAAACAATTCATAAAAGAAGGGTATGAAGATACTGTAGCGGGTGAGACTCAAGGACTCATGCAGCAACGACGCTCAGTATTAGCTGAACAATTCAAAAAATAATACTTTCAACAGCGCTTTGTTTAGTAACCCCTCTTACATCAATACTACCTGCCCCTTACAAGCACCGGTATGACGAGCTTAAGATTGTGATGCCGCTTCAGTTTGCGATATTTAATAATAGCTTACCGCACTTTTTCATAACTTCATGTCGTGTAATTTCACTTATGAGACTTTCCTTCTGAGTGCGGTTTATTTTATAAAACATGGACTCAGCCTCTCATTCATTAAGCAACAGAATTGTAACAAGATACAATTTTTTAGTTGTCCATCGAAAACGGATTTATTTTCAGTCATGAAATTAAAACTCTCTCGAATACTGACGGGGAAGCTCCTTCAAAACTGACGGGAGCCGATTCTAGGACCACTTGGTTCTAAACCTTCAAGGAATGAGAGAAATAGTATGATTCGTATAAACACCTGTGCTGCGAGTATTGCTCTAGCGCTATCTGGTACAGCATTGGCCGCGCCAACAGCACCTAGCATTGATATGTACGGTTCCAACAACCTACAGTTTTCTAAAATTGAACTCGCGATGGAAACCACCTCTGGCTACAACCAGATGGTTAAATATCACGATAAAGCAAAAGTCGACGTTAAGTTCAACCAATGGAGCGGAACGTCAGGAAACACGTACAACATCTACTTTGATGGCGTTAAAGTAGCCACAGGCCCAATCACTGGCAGCCAAACCACAGCTTCATTCGAATACGGCCAAGGCGGCTTATTCGATATGGAAATCGAAGCGTGTGACGAAACAGGTTGTAGCAAAAGCGCACCCGCTAAAATCACGATTGCCGATACCGATGGATCACACCTAGCACCACTTGCGATGAATGTGGATCCAAACAACAAGTCATACAACACAGACCCAAACACGGTAGTCGGTACTTACTTTGTTGAGTGGGGCATCTATGGCCGTGATTACACAGTCGATAACCTACCTGCTGACAATTTGACCCATATCCTTTATGGCTTCATCCCAATTTGTGGTCCTAACGAATCAGTAAAATCAGTGGGCGGCAACAGTTACAACGCACTCATGACAGCATGTCAGGGCGTTAACGATTACGAAGTGGTGATTCACGACCCTTGGGCGGCTTTCCAAAAGAGCTTCCCGCAAGCGGGTCATGAATACAGCTCCCCTATCAAGGGCAACTACGCAATGTTGATGGCGCTAAAACAGCGTAACCCTGATTTGAAGATCATCCCATCGATTGGTGGTTGGACGCTGTCTGACCCATTCTTCGACTTCACAACTAAAGCTAACCGAGACACCTTCATTGCATCGGTTAAGAAATTCCTTAACACGTGGAAATTCTACGATGGTGTAGATATTGACTGGGAGTTCCCTGGTGGAGGCGGTGCGGCGCCAGACCTTGGTGACCCTGTGAATGATGGCCCAGCTTACATTGCACTGATGGCAGAACTGCGCACTATGCTTGATCAACTAGAAGCGGAAAACGGTCGTACTTACGAGCTAACATCAGCGATCGGTGTTGGTCACGATAAGATTGAAGACGTGAACTACGGCGAGGCTATCCAGTACATGGATTACATCTTTGCAATGACTTACGACTTCTACGGCGGTTGGAACAACGTTTTAGGTCACCAAACAGCACTCAACTGCGGTAACTTCATGCGCCCTGGTCAATGTGATGGCACAGGCCTTGATGAAAATGGCGAACAGTACACTGGCCCTGCTTACACCACAGACAACGGCATCCAATTGCTTCTTGCGCAAGGTGTTCCAGCGAACAAACTTGTGGTTGGTACAGCGATGTACGGTCGTGGTTGGGAGGGTGTATTACCGTCATCACTTTCAGATCCTAGCGATCCAATGACAGGCGTGGGTAATGGCAAACTAACCGGCAGCTCTGCGCAAGGCGTATGGGAAGATGGCGTTATTGACTACAAAGGCATAAAAGCGAACATGCTTGGTGCAAACAACCAAGGCATCAACGGCTTTGAATATGGCTACGACG
>NZ_JBFRSN010000420.1:0-11528 GCF_041473595.1 Vibrio sp. 10N.222.46.A1 | reverse complement strand
CCCATAGTTACAGTGACTATATAACCCAACCGAATGAATCTAATTCGCTAGTTCTGTTTGCGGGAACAGGACGTGTCGATGAATACCAACAAATTGGTACTAACTATGTTTTAAATTCACAATCGCTTCTGTCAGGAGAAGCGACTTTGCTGCCTCGGTTGAGTGTTGAAGATGGCGTGATTAAGGCGACTTACGTTGACGGCAGTTACAAAACGTTCACTCACGTGGAAAGTGGCAACTACCGATTAAGTTCCACGGTCGATCAAAGCGGTAACGCACTTAAGTTTGCTTACCAAGACGACCAGTTAACGAGTGTGACTAACGCATTAGATCAATCTCTGACTTTTAGTTATAACCAGGCCAAGCAAATTGTCTCGGTGAAAGGCCCGACGGGGTATCAAGCTCACTTCAACTATAACCAGAAAGGTGAATTAATCTCGCTTGAGGACATGCAAGGGTACTCCGCAGATATCACTTATGATGAGATGGGGATAATCTCGTCAATCACTGATGCTAAGGGACAAACCCAATTTATTGTTGAGCTAGGCAACGCTAATTCAAATCGGGTAGATGAATATCCAGCACCTGGTGACCCAATGGGAATGAGTAGCCGAGTGACTGCGATAAATCCGCTGGGTTATAAAGAGGAGTTTTTCTACAACTCAGAAACAGGCAAAGCGTGGTACATCTCACCAGAGCACTACATCAATTACGTGGATGTTAATGTTAACAATGACCAACCCGACGTTCCTAAAACTGTCTATGACTATCAGCGGTTCTCCAAAGGTTATTCTCGTGTTCAACAGGTTACTAGACCGGATGGTACATGGACTCGTTTCGAATACGATCAAAATCGTAATCTATCCAAAACTGTTTATTCAGATGGTAATTCCGTAAAGTATCGCAATAACTCGTTTGGTAAAGTTGTGGAGTTTACTGATACGATCAATAACAGCACGATCTATGTTTACGATGATCGTCAAAACTTAATTAAAGCTGTCACGCCGACAGGCGAAAAGGGTTTTGAATACAGCCAAAATAACTTACTGATTGGTGCTACTAATTTAAACGGTGTTAAAACTCGCTATAAATACAACGACCAAGGGCAGTTATTACAAGTAACGACTGCTGATGGTAACGTTGTCGACTTTGGTTATTCATCTGGGCGACTCGACTCGATTGTTAGTCAGGGTAAGGCGCTGGCGTCATATCAATATGATGAGCTAGGGCGCGTAACACAAGTTATTGATATACATGGTAACGCCACGCAGTATCGTTATGACCGAATTAACCAACTCACTCATGTCAGCGGAGAGGGAAATCGTGATACTGAGATTGTTTATGGGAGTTGTCCTCGTCTTGTAGAGAGCGAAACCCTTCCGGGAGGTCGAACTTACCAATATCAATATAATTCAGCAAAGCAACTGGTAGCGGTTATTGACCCTATGTTGGGCGTTACACGGTTAAAACGAGATGCGGCAGGACGCACTACGGCTTTAATTGACGCCAATCAAAATAAAACAGAATTTGAATATAACGCCGTGGGTCAGCTTACAACGAAGCGTTACGCAGATGGCAGCGCGCTAAAAATTGATTACCAGCAAGGTTATATCAACAGCACCACTAATGCTCGAGGCGTTACAAAGTCTTTTCATTACAATGAAAATAACCAACTGACTCGTGTAAGTTATGGCGACGCTACACCAGAAGTTTCCTATCAATATAATTCGTTAGGAGAGCTGGTATCAGTCTCTGATGGCCAAGGTCTGACACAATATTCTTATTTCTCGGACGGTAAAGTTGAGAGCATTGATGGCCCTTGGGACAACGATACCATTGAACTTGGGTTTGATAAGCTGAATCGATTGTCTTCATTGATGTTGGATGGAGATAACTACGGTGAGTACAAGTACGACGCTCTGGGTCGACTAAAGCAAGTTTCGGCACTGGAACAGGTCTTTGAACTCACCTACGATGATTCGCCTGATAATGTTTCGGCTGACTTAACTTACCCCAATGGCATCAAGCAAGTGTTGAGCTTTGACAATATTGGCGATCTCTCCAAGCTCGAATACCGAAAAGGCGTGAATACAATCGGCAAGTTTGTTTTCGGTTTTGACGTTGCAGGTAAACTCACCCAATTAGAGTCTAACGAACCGCTCCTTCTAGAGCGCCCACAAACACAAGTCACGTACAATTCGCTTAACCAAATTTCCTCGTGGGATGGCGACAGTAGCGCTTTTGTTTATGATGCTGATGGAAACTTAGTACAAGGCTTATTGCCAGGTGAGACTCCTTTTGAAGCAGACTATGACGCTGAAAACAGACTGACCGCGATTCGTTTTGAGAAAAGTGGCACTCAGATTGAGGAACGATTTGAGTATGGTCACGATCATTTTCTAAGAGTGTATCAGCGTTTTGAAAGCAATATTAAAACCTTAGAGAAACGCTTTGTTCGCTTAGGCCTGATTGAGCTTCAAGAGCGTGACAGCGAGAACAACGTATTAGCAAACAATATATGGCGACCAGATAGAAAAGGCGGTGTCGCTGGGTTATTAATGCGTCAGCAGAGCCAGCAAAATATCTATTACATGACTAACCATCTCGGTCATGTCTATGGTGTGTTTGACCAAGCAGGCGAAAGACTCAGCCAACGAGGTTATTCGCCATACGGGCAAGTAAGTGGTGATGGTTTCACTCTACAGCCGTTTGGTATGTCGACCAAACGCTCAGATTTTGAAAGTGGATTAGTTTATTTTGGTTATCGCTTCTATATACCAAGCTTGGGCCGCTGGCTAAACCTTTGATTGTAAGGACGGCGCCATGTTTTGTCTTAACGCGATTTACTTAGAGATCGACCCAACGGCGCGAAGTAACCTTGCAGCGCTTTATTAATTTCTTTGCGATGCTTGAGGTCTGGATAGAGAGGGAACATATCTGGTTTGGTCGTGCCATCGACTAAGTAAGCATTCTCGATATCTGAGCAGGATTCAATCGTAGCTTCAAAGGCTCGCGCCATCATCTCTGTTGGTAGTGAGAAGTAACGGGCCGACATCGCTTTGTCGGCAATAACACTTCGAGCCACGTAATCGTGCTTATCTAGGTTGTTGTCACTGAGTAGTGTGGCATCGAATACAGACATCAAACTCTCGTTTAATGGATGAGGTCGCACCTTTCTATCGTGTAGCCAACAGTCACTGGCGAACAAGATTTTCTTGCGAGGACCGGAGGTGTCACCAATCTCAAACGCTTTTTCGGCAATGTAGTGGTCAAACGCATGCCAAAACTCATGCGCTAACGCACCAGCACCTGCATTTTTAGCGAGGGCTAATTCTCTTTGGTTTGGCGCGTAGTGTGCTTGTACACCCTTTCTGCCACCACTGCCGAACGCTAAGCCTAATGTGCCGCGAAGGCCAATCGCTTCTGGTGGCAAAGCCAAGATATAAGCCAAGTCTGCTAACGAGTCGAATATCAGATTTGCAGCGAGCTCTTTCTCTTCTTTCGTTACCCAAGCGCCCACACGAATGCTGCCCATACCGAAGGTCTGTTTGATGTCCATGAATGACACCTGATCGCCATGTCGGTAGTCTGGGCCTTTGCGCGTTTTGTATTTAAAGTGGGTTAACTTCAAAAGGGTCCTTGGAAATAGATGTAGTTTAGCGCTGTTGTATGGTGCACAGGGTTAAGTTGGGAAAGTTAGCACCTTTGTCAGTAAATTACCGAACAAAATGAGCGAGATTGTGTTCGAAAGCCTCCCATGAGGTTGGGTTGCCTTCGTGGGTCAGTGGAAATAGTGCCCTATTTGGTTTTGCATAGCTTAAACGATGTAACCTCTGCGTGACATGATAACTGTCTAGCCCTGAAATTGTGACTAAATCTAACGCTTCTAAATCTAGGTAGCCGTCCGGCATCACAGCACGTTTTGGCGCGTGAATTGTAACAACTTCACCAATCAACATTTGAGTTTGGTTACTTTCAATTGTTATCTGCTCTTTGAAGGCCAGGCCTATTTTCAGAGGGCTTTCCAAAACAAAGGGAGCAGGGAACACATCATCGTAATAGGGCGTGAGACCGACCGCGTTAAATTCTGAGACTGATTTAGGATAACGAGCGGAAGTTTGATGAGCTTTTTGAACAAAGCCCGCCCCGATACTATTGATAGTGAAGTGTTGAGTTTCTAGGATATTTTCTAGTGTATGACGGCGACTTTCCGCAGTCCGGATGATGAAGCCAAGTAAAGGTGGATTCGACCCCAAATGAACCACGGAGCTCACTACTGCAAGATTTTCTAGCCCTTGCTTGTCACAGGTGCCAATAAGGTTTGCGCTTTTAAACCCCGATAAGGAGTTAATTAAACGAGCGCGCTCACGCTGGTCCATTGCTTTGATATCTTGTCTTGAAAGGGTCATTGCCTTCATATCTTCTCTTCTTCTCACTTTTGTTTTCGACGACTTGTTTACTAACCAAACTAAAACATATCTACGCAGCATCGCTTTATTCCGATCATCCAGTTTGAATAAGTGGTTGTGAAAGGAGGATTCTTTTAGAAAATTGCAATTTTCTTGAAATTAAATGTGACACTGTAGCTTAATTTGTTGTTGCAGCGGTTTGCTATTGAGCGATACCATGTACGGCTATTTCTTTGGTAAAGATGTAATTATGTCAGATGAAAAGCTCGCGCTAGAGTGGATGCGCCAACAAGCGCATAGAATTGATCCATATGTTATAAATCCATCATTTGATGAATGCGTTGAGTTGCTTGAGCCTGCCTTTAAGAAGGGCAAGAGTGTCGCGCAGCTAAAATATCTATTATCAGAAGCGGATCGCCGAGCGGGAGCTGCCGAACGTAAGCATGCTGCTTTAAAGTTTGCTAAAGAAAAAAGCCCAAAGGCAGGTCAAAACCTTCGTCTGCAAAGCAAACTTCAACAAGTTCAATTGGCATTAAAGTTAGCAACTGGCGATAACAACATGACCATATCGCAGTTCTGCTCTGAGTATGATGTCAGTAAGCGAGACGGCAACGAAGCGTGGAATGAAAAGTTGGTTGAGCAGAATAATAAGAAGTGATTTCGTGATGACGTATATGGTTTAACTGAAGATCCGACAAGATTCACTTGCTTATGTATTCATTTAAAATCCTACCAATAAATGTTGCTCAACGGTATTTCAAAAGCCTGAAGATCTTCTTTTCAGGCTTTGTCAACAGCTAGCCACTCATCAGTTCCGTCTTAGTCGTTAACCACGTCTAAAAGTACCGATGAGTGAATATCAGGTATCAAGGTCGAATGTTGTTGAAACTGACCTTTTGCGTTCCATCACTCTGATTCTCTAATTTAATTACATCTCCTTGATAGTAATAAGGTTCCATTGGCATCTTGCTGTTGGTTGGCCTTGCGTAGTGAAGTACAGCGGATTTACCTTCCTCTTGTCGAGCATATAAATAGCCAATCAGCGCATGTTCAAATTGGTGGTAGCCATTGCCCCAATGGAAAGCTTTAGTACGCTTAGGCTCAAGCCCAACGCCACCGTACTTATGATCTACCCATACATCATGAAAGGTGGGCAGGGTGTATTGCAGTACGTCTTTCATTGAACCATCGATAAGCGATACCGTCATCGCAGCTTGATCAAGCTCAGCCCATTCCCATGATGACGCCCATTGGCTGTGAGGTCTGCTTTGCCAGCCCGTGATATCTTGCCCTTGCCACATCTTCTGAAGTCGCTCGCCAAAGTAGTTAGATACATTGGCAAAATCTTTTTGATATTGCGCCTGAGCCAAAGTGTGTTTCATACCGTCTAAACCAAACTCAGACCAATCGGAATTTTTTAATGCATGACCAGTTAGATAGGTCATCCAATACGCTTTAATGGTGTGCCCAAAATCATTGTGATTGGCATTCGGCATCATTGCCGCTTTGTCGTGAATTGCGCCGTAGAAGCGTTGTTCATCTTCAGAGTGGTAGTGATCAATCATGGCTTGCGTGAGCCAGTTTAAGTCATCAAGCCATTTGGCTTTGACGGGCTCTTTGAGCAGAGGAGTGACTAACAACAGGTAGCCGTTTATTTGATCAAGTTGCGCGACCAGTTCACGTCGTTTTTCACTGCCATCTTCACCGTCGGCGAGTACCCAAGCAAGACCGCTGTTGTCGCTAAGTCTATATTTATCAAAGATAAAAGCTTGTTGGGCGATGAGTGCTTCTTCTACCTTTTTGTCTTGGGTCAGGTAGTAGTACATCGCGAGTCCAACCAGCGCATACGCTTGATCTTGAGAGGTACGTTGCTGCCAATCTTGACCCGCTTTTCCCTCTTTTGTGTAGCCAATAAAGCCACCATTTTTCTTATCTTCTAGTTGATCAATGAGGTAGTAGGCACCTTGCTTGGCAAGCGCTAAAGCTTGTTTGTCTCCAGTAAGGTGATAGAGCACGCCGTAGGCATAGGTTTGGCGTGATTTCATACGCGTAAACTCCTTGCCAAAGTGGGGAGTGATCCAGCCTCTGTTCAATTCAGGACACACATCAGATACATCGAGCAAGGTACCATCATCGCAGCGGAAAGTAGGGAAATTGCCTATCGGTTCTCCCTGTGCGCTCGGCATAAGCCAGTAAGGTGCGAGCCCTTCAGAAGCATGATTGATCCAGTCTTCTCCAGAGGGAAGGGTGACATTGGCAGATACGGCCAAGCTAGTGACACTGAGTAATACGATGGTTGCTCGTAACATAACGTTTATCTTAACTATTTGAATTTAGTTGAATATAAACAATCACATCTGCACATTGTGATTAGGCGATCACAATCGACCAAATTATTTGTGGTGTAGATGTAGGACTATCTGGGTCTTACTCATTTTAATATTGCAAATAAACAATAATTTATCGTTTATCGATAAATTGTTGTTGATCATCGTTTGTTTTGATCTTAATATTCTTCTATCAACTCAACAGGAATATAAGTATGTCTAAGATTCAAAAACAAAGTCGCCGTGTGCGAATGCTACTTCAGTCCTTTCTTGCACTCACTCCTATCATGGTGTGTTACTTCTGGCTAACGGTTCAAACACCCTATGACTTTCTTAGTGAGATGGGCATTATTCAGTTTTCCATCGAGATGGATTACTTTATAACCTCCCCACTCACAGTCTCTCCACTTACTACGACAACAAGAATCATCGCAATGTTCACCAGTTTGGCGATGTCGAGCATTCTTATGTATGCATTAACGGTTCTGATACGCCTATTCCGTAACTATGAGCGAGGTGAAATCTTCTCTTTAGAAAACGCAATGTCCTATCAGAAACTCGGATATAGCTTGTTTTATTGGGTATTAGGTTCAGTTATCTATGGTTCATTGATGTCAGTGATTCTGTCGTTCAATAATCCACCAGGTGACCGTATCTTTGAGATTAGTTTCGTTGGTATGGACTTTTTAACACTGATATTGGGTATAATTATTTTGATCATCTCGTGGGTGATGAAAGAAGGTTATATTCTGGCTGACGAACATAGCCAAACCATTTAAAGGACTTGTCATGACTATCCGCATTAATTTAGACATTATGATGGCCAAACGGAAAATGCGATTAAAGACATTGGCAAAAGAAGTTGGGATAACAGAAGCCAACTTGTCCGTATTAAAAAATGATAAAGCCAAAGCCGTAAGGCTATCGACGCTCGACAAGCTGTGTGAAGTTTTAGAGTGCCAACCTGGTGATATTTTAGAATTTGAACCGAATGATCATAAAGACGGCGTTGCGGCAGAATAGCCAGTAAGGAAATCGCTTTCAAATCATCTAATAATGAACGAGTCTCGATATCGCATCGAGACTCTTTTTAATCTATTTATACCGGCTCTCCCGCCTCGTCCTCTTCAACCACATCGGTTTCTAAGTTCGCTTCTGCCAACCATTTTTTTACTGATGGGCTGTTGAGTACACGTTGCTGATACTGTGATGCCTTCTCTGAAAGTTTGATGCCATAGGTTTCAACGCGTAATGCCAAAGGTGCAAACATCGCATCGGCAATCGACCATTCACCAAACAACCAACCTTCTGGATATTGTTCCATTTGCGTCGACCATATGGCATCAATACGGGCGATGTCTTTCAATGCCTCTCCACTCAAAGCAAGCTTTCGTTGAGCGCGGCAGTTCATCGGCATTTCATTTCTTACGGCAAAAAATCCAGAGTGCATCTCTGCAGAAATTGCTCGGGCATGGGCGCGTTCTTTCACTGATTTAGGCCATGCTGCGCCGTCCAAGTAAGCTTCGTTAACGTATTCGAGAATCGCCAGTGAATCCCACACAGCAACGTCACCGTCAACCAGGGTTGGAACTTTGGCTGTTGGTGTCACTGAAGCTAGTGTGTCGTAAAAATCAGACGTGAATAGCTTGAGCTTGATGACTTCCGCATTGAGGTTATAGTTGTCGAATATTAGCCATGCGCGCAATGACCAAGTTGAGTAGTTCTGGTTTCCAATATAAAGCTGCATAGTTGCTTCCTTGCGTTTAGTGTGGATGCTTTGAGACTTAGGGTAAGGTATTGAGCCTTAGGGGCATGCATTTGAGCTTAGGGGATTGTATTGCGGCGCACTAACGGATAATTTTGATGCAATACATTAATAAAAACGATGGGTGGTGATTTCAATATGGATATTGATGCTTTGCGAGGCTTTCTCGCGTTTGTAGAAACCAGTAGCTTTACTCGTGCAGCGAAACAGATAAATCGCACCCAATCGGCATTCAGTGCGCAGATGCGCAAACTGGAAGAAGAACTCAACGTGACCCTTTTCCAGAAAGAAGGCCGTAATCTCGTGCTGACAGAGGCTGGCTTAGCGCTGCGTTCTCATGCTGAACAGTTGGTCGCCCTCCACAATACCGCCCTCAAGCAAGTAAAGCGTTACGAAGACAAACAACCTCTAAGACTCGGTTGCCCTGAAGACTACAATGACACTATTCTGCCAAAAGTGATTCGCCTGTTGCAGAAAGCAGAACCCACCTGTTCTATTCAAGTATTCAGCCTACCAAGCATTACGCTCAGAGAGTGGTTGGATGATGGTAGGCTTGATGCTGCAATTGTCACCCGAGCGCCTGACAGTGAAGAGGGCTATTGGCTTACCAGTGATGTGGGAGTATGGATAAGCAGCCCTGATTTTGTGTTTGATGATTCTAAACCTGTTCCACTTGCTCTGTTCCAGACTGATTGTAAATACCATGCAGCGGCGGTGAATGGCCTAACTAAACAGGGTACGCCTTATCAGTTGTTGGCGTGCAGTAATACCGCTTCGGCGCAACGTGCCATTGTTAAAGCGGGTTTAGCGATTGGCGCGATGGGTAAGCTGAGTGTGACTTCTGATTTGAACATTCTGGAAGATATGCCACCACTGCCTTCGGTGGATATTGTGCTGATTTTAGCGAGCAAACATCACCCAGTGTTAGACAAAGAAGTGCTTAACCAACTTGTGGAGTTGGACTCCAATTAGACTTTTGCTCGGTGAGGGTAATGTTGAGCGCGGAGCTAAAATAGATAGGCCGAGAACATGGTGTTTTACGAAGAACGTTGCGTTTCTCCGAAAACATAGTGTTTCTCGGCCTAGTTATTGTTAGACGCTGTTGGTAATTAAGAAAGCTTGAACTTACTCAGTTCGCCGTGTAAATCTCCGGCTTTCACTGTCAGCTCATTACTGATTGCTACTGATGAAGTCATGGTATCCATCACTTCCACTGCTGTGTCATTGATGATCACTACATTGCGGTTAATCTCTTCTGACACAGAGCTTTGTTCTTCAGCCGCGGAAGCGATCTGATTGTTCATGTCATTAATCACTTCAATCGCTTGGTTGATTTCAGACAAGGCTTGATGTGCAGCTTCGGTTTCACTTTTTGTGTTGTTCGCTTGATTCTGGCTTTGCTCCATCAGTACCACAATAGATTGAGTCTCTTGTTCTAAGCGAGCCAACATAGAGCGAATCTCTTCTGTTGAACCTTGAGTTCGATTCGCTAGGTTACGAACCTCATCAGCAACCACTGCAAAGCCTCGACCAGCCTCACCTGCACGAGCTGCCTCAATCGCGGCATTCAGTGCAAGTAAGTTAGTTTGCTCTGCAATGCCACCAATCTCGCTCAAGATACCCTGAATAGCGGTGCTCGAATCGACTAAGTTCTGTGTTTGTTGCTGCGCATCGTTAACCTGCACAGCCAAGCTGTCTACAGCACTGGCGGCATTGTCCATGCGCGTCATACCATTGAGACTGTTGCTTTGCACTTGGCTTGCAGCTGCCGCTGCTTGAACCGCTGAGTTCGCCACTTCTTGCGCTGTTGCACTCATTTCATTGATAGCGGTGGCAAGTGAGTTCACTTCGTTAACTTGAGAATTCAGCTGGTCACGTGAAACTTCAGCACGAGCTTGGCCTTCTGTCGCGTTTTTATCCACTTGGTCAGCCGTTACCATCACGGTAAGTAGCATCTCTTGTATGCGAGATAGGAAGGTATTGAACCAGTGTGCAAGCTGAGCGGTTTCATCCTTACCTTTCACTTCAATGCGATAAGTTAAGTCACCTTCACCCTGTGCTGCATCTTTAAAGCGTTCCACTAAGTTGTTCAAAACCTTGCCCAAAGAGTTAGCAATGAATGCCATTGAGGCAATGCCTAGAAGAGCGGCGATGATTCCCGCCCACACACCTTTTTCAAGTGCTTTTGAATTCTGAGCATCACTCCACTCGGTGTAGTCATTGACGCTTTTGGCTAGGTGACTACTAGGGACAGACACCATGACTACCCATGGCGCATCACTGGTATCAATGGCAGTAATCGCGTACTCATCGCCGCCGAAAGTCACAAGACCGGCGCCTTCTCTGTTAGCGATAGACTGAATCTTTGACCATTCAGATTCCAATTCAGAAGAGACTTTTTTACCCACCATATTTCCAGCTCGGCTGTTGGCCAGTGTAATGCCTTTCCATGAAGTGATTAGGATTTTTCCTTGGCCATCAAACAGGTTACGCGCAAGTAACTCACTTTGGCTTTGGAGTTCATGTAGGGATAAATCAAAGCCTAGCGAGCCGATGATTTTTCCGTCATGTTTGATTGGTTGGCTGATGGTGGTAATGAGCTCCTGTTTGCCGCGCACTGAATAAAAATACGGTTCCATCACAAACGTTTTACCTGTTTGATATGGCATTAAGTGCCAGTCATCTTTGCGCTCACCGTTGCTGTTGAGATCGGTATTGCTAAAGCTTTCCATTGCGACAGCATCAAAGCTGTTCTGGTCATTGGGAGAGAAGAAAGGCGCAAGGTAGCCTTGACTGTTAAAACCTAACTCAGTGTTTGAGCTTAACTCGATGTTTGAGCCAGATTCGATATTCGAGTCTGATTCTGTGTTAATGCTCAGTTCGGTGTTCGAGTCTTGTTGGTTATCTGAAATCAGCGACGTATCTGAGCCATTTTCGCTGTTCACGTTGAGCTCGTTATTCAAGACAGACTGTTGTGACCATGTCTTATCTTCCCAAACCATGTAACCCGCAAATACAGCTTTGTTT
>NZ_JBFRSN010000419.1:0-751 GCF_041473595.1 Vibrio sp. 10N.222.46.A1 | reverse complement strand
GGTGAAGAAGGCGCTCGTTTCGGTCCTTCTATCATGCCAGGCGGTTCTCCTGAAGCTTGGGAAGCGGTTAAGCCTATCTTCCAAGGTATCTCTGCGAAAACTGACGCGGGTGAGCCTTGTTGTGATTGGGTTGGTAACGACGGTGCTGGTCACTTCGTTAAGATGGTTCACAATGGCATCGAATACGGTGACATGCAGCTTATCACTGAAGCATACCAGTTCATGAAAGATGGCCTAGGTATGAACCACGACGAAATGCAGGCTGTATTTGCTGACTGGAACAAAACTGAGCTAGACAGCTACCTAGTTGAAATCACTGCTGATATCCTTGGTTACAAAGATGAAGACGGTGAAGCGCTAGTTGAGAAGATCCTAGACACTGCTGGCCAAAAAGGTACGGGCAAATGGACAGGTATTAACGCACTAGACATGGGTATCCCACTGACTCTAATCACTGAGTCTGTATTCTCTCGTTGCCTGTCTGCACTTAAAGATCAACGTGTTGAAGCTGAGAAACTGTTCGGTAAGACTGTTGCTCCAGTTGAAGGCGACAAGCAAGAGTGGGTTGATGCAATCCGTCAGGCTCTACTTGCTTCTAAGATCATCTCTTACGCTCAAGGTTTCATGCGAATGCGTGAAGCGTCGAACGAAAACGGTTGGGATCTAAACTACGGTAACGTTGCACTTATGTGGCGTGGCGGTTGTATCATCCGTTCTGCATTCCTAGGCAACATTCGTGATGCTTACGAAG
>NZ_JBFRSN010000418.1:0-1210 GCF_041473595.1 Vibrio sp. 10N.222.46.A1 | reverse complement strand
TCTGTGGAGTGATTACCTGAACACTGCTTGTGGTCGTCATGCCTTACTGCCTTTTGATAGATGAGTCTGTTAAAAATGTGACTATTGCTATAAATGTGACCTAGCGTGGAAAACGTCATTCAATTTACGTCCTACGCTGATTTGTTAATAGTTAGTGCGATCTCTCTCACGGATCAATTCAGATCGCCTCGCTACTATGCGCCCACGAGTTCAGGTGCGCGTACGAGTTTTATACTCATGCGTTACTTTGAACCACAGAATAATGGTCCCTCTGACCTGTGGCCGTACAGCGAACGCCCTACACTAATAATGATTTACTGGCGGCCACTTTATTTCCTGTACTTTGCTTCTCTTCACCTTGAAAGCAGGTATCCCAAATGCTGACCAGCGACTCTCTTTCGTTTTTCATTAATTCAGCGCACTCGCTATTGATCTTGTCGATCACAACCACTTACTCCTGATCTTCCAGATCGGCAGCAGCCAACCTTGCCGCCTGTAACACAAGCGTTGAATACATACGCGACTCAACAGCCAGCTCATCGTCCCACTTAGGCCAAATACGTGAGATGTAAGTATCTCTCCCCTCACCCGTAAAGGCGAAGCTGTCATTAAAGGTATCGGCCATTTTCTTGAGCGACTTTTCTTCGTCATCGACCCACTTACCACGGCTAAAGCCCGCTTCAACACCAGCCAATGCGGTTTTCGGGAAATAAGGCAATGGTGCAGTCATGCCTTGATAAAACAGTCGCACTAATTCAGCCAACAAGCTCTTCACCTGCTGCGCATCGCCGATAGGCTGTAGCGTCTGGTGAACAACGCCCTCTTTTCTGTCATAGCCAATAATATGGGTCGTTTTCCCGTGTCCCATCACTGCGCAACATAAATGATCGATCCATGCTGCTAAGTAATCTTGAGAGCGTATTTTGCCGCTACGGAAACGCACTAGACCTGATTGGTAGTTTTGAGTTAACCAACCCATCAAGCGAACAGGTTTGCCTTCGCCTAACACATCAAATTCGATATTCACTTCGAGATCTTGTTGCGGTGATCCGCTCACAAATCGAATCTCTTTAGCTAAGTCTTCCGCTTGAACACGGTTGGTTTCAAACTCGATATCACCAAAGGCGCCAACCGGTAATCGGCCCTGTGCTTTTTGCTCAGAGACAAACAGTCGCACTGCTTCGTCTGCGCCTTCAGGGTGGTCTAGCAG
>NZ_JBFRSN010000417.1:0-342 GCF_041473595.1 Vibrio sp. 10N.222.46.A1 | reverse complement strand
GGTCAAGTACGTTACCTTTCGACTTAGACATCTTGTCGCCGTTTTCATCACGGATAAGGCCCGTCATGTAAACTGTTTTGAAAGGTACTTGAGCCTTGCCGTCTTCGTCTTTCACGAAGTGCATAGTCATCATGATCATACGAGCAACCCAGAAGAAGATAATATCAAAACCAGATACTAGTACTTCTGATGGGTGGAATGTTTTCATTGCTTCAGTATCTTCAGGCCAGCCTTGTGTGCCGAAAGTCCAAAGTGCAGAAGAGAACCATGTATCAAGAACGTCGTTGTCTTGCTTAAGAACAATTACCGGTGAAAGGTTGTTCTTTTCACGAACTTCTTCTT
>NZ_JBFRSN010000416.1:0-1106 GCF_041473595.1 Vibrio sp. 10N.222.46.A1 | reverse complement strand
CAGCACCACCAGCGCCAATTACTACAGCATCAAACTCACGAACAGGAATAGTCACTTACGCACCCCACAAAATAAACAGACCAGAGAAGAAATATCCTAGAAGAACCGCAACAACACCGACTTGAAGACCAACGCGCAATTTTGCACATTTGATGTAGTCAGTTAGTACTTGCCACAAGCCGATCCACGCGTGAACCAAAATTGAAGTAAGCGCTAACATGGTGAAGACTTTAGTGAAAGTACCACCAAAGAATTGCGTCCAAGATGCGTAAGAAATATCACCGGAGAAAGCACAAAAGCTCACTAGGTAGATAGTGTAAAGCGTCATAATGATGGCTGTTGCACGAATCAATAGATAATCATGCACACCATTACGACCAAAAGTAGAAACGTTGTTTACCATACTAAGATCCCCGCTAGTAGAGACAATACCGCTGTTGCTGCGAATGCAACCTTCGCGCTCTTAGCGCCAGATTCCAGCTCTTCAAAGTGACCAAGGTCCATAAGAAGGTGACGAATACCACCAGCAATGTGGTAAGCCAAAGCGGTTAAAATGCCCCACAGAATAAACTTCACGAAGAAACCGTCGACAATGTCGCTAGCTTCCATAAAGCCTACAGGGGAAGAGAGGGAAATGGATAGTAACCAAAGCAGAATTCCGATCGCAACAAAAGTAATCACCCCAGACACACGGTGTAGGATGGAAGCTATTGCTGTGATAGGAAAGTGGATGGTCTGTAAATCTAAATTAACAGGTCTTGTCTTTCTTTCTTTCACGGGCTCGCTCACTCAGCTCCATTGAGCATGATGGTCATTAAATAACCTTATGTATTGTTATGGACAAAATTTGATTGCAAACCCTCAAAATTTAACATTAACTTAACAAATAACATAAGTTGAGCCTTAGATAATTGTAAAATAATTGTTAACAGCTAGATTTCCGAAGACACCTCACATTTCTTCTTAGCCTTGCATTTATAAGGTTTTAACCAAACTTTTCAGCGCCACTATACGGCTGGCAACATTCTAATACAATTGATGCAACAAATAATGCTACACAGCACAGACTTTTAACGAATTTAATGTAAAAAACACTAACAAGTGCA
>NZ_JBFRSN010000415.1:0-3244 GCF_041473595.1 Vibrio sp. 10N.222.46.A1 | reverse complement strand
GAGTATCGCCTTTGCCAATGTAGGCGTCTTCAATCACATCCATAAATGGATACAAACAGAACCAATCGACTCGGTGGGTATGGTTACCGCCCATCAGAATTACGACTTCAGCCCCGATACAAACATAGTCACCGATGTACAGTTCATCGATTTCCCAGCGAGGCTCCCACTGGCGGCTGACTTCGTCGCCGTGTAAATAGCGAACTACCGATTGTTCAAAACCGTTGTCCCAGCAATCGCTGTAATAACTGTGTTGACCTTTTACGTGAATATTGGGGTTGGTTACGACTTCATGCAGCAACTCGAATTTGGACCAATGCTTCTTTTGCATTTTTACCTCTGAATGATCTATTTAGTTTTATTCGTTAACTATCAAAATGTTCGACGATGCAAATCCAAGGTGCACAAACTAACGCCCTAAAAAAACAGGGTTCACTGGGATGAATAGTGAGTATCACGCTTAAATCATAGCAATGTCGCTAAAACTAAAGAGTCGTCAGTGGATTCGAGGTTGCTTAAGAAGAGGAAGTAATTTCACAGTTTGCTCAATTTGTTATCGATAACTTGGTTGGATAATTTACAGGCGCAGTGTATCTGTTTAATCGCGCCAATTTGACAGGAAGATGTGATTAATAAGGTTTCAAATTTCGTTTCGTGGAATACGGAATAAACAAGAGCCTGCGCGATTACACAGGCTCAAACTTAGACTCGGCTATAAACTTCGGTTCTCGCTTGAAGCTAGGTTCAGCGACTACATGCGAGCAAGCTGTACTTTTCTGTCTTTATTCACCACGCAGAAGTTGCCGCGCTTAGTGCGACACTTAGAGCATCGTTCGCATTCAACAGGGCTTCTATCCCCTTCCTTCCAACGCTTAACTAAATGCGGTTCAGAAAGCAGCGGTCTTGAAAGAGCGAAGTATTCAATACCTGTGTTGTTTGCAATCGCTTCGATAGCATCAAAATCCGTCAATCCACCCACAGTGATCACCGGAATATTAACGTCTTGGCTGATCGCGTGACCATACTCATGGAAGTAGCCTTCAGCTTGAATGGTAAAGCCATCGTGCGACTCGCCAATCATAGTGTCTGCTTTACCATGAATATTACCTGACAGGACAATGCCATCCACGCCCACTTGTTCAAGCTTTTTACAGACAATACGTGTTTCCTCAAAGGTGACACCACCTTCAAAAAACTCCGATGCAGTGAGTTTAACTAAGATAGGGAAATCATCACCCACCAGCTTACGCGTCGCGATATAGATCTCTAACAAGAATCTCATGCGGTTTTCTAAGTTACCGCCGTACTCATCTTCACGTTGGTTGTAGTAAGGGCTTAAGAACTGATTAATCAGGTAAGTGTGAGCAGCATGAATTTCAACGCCATCAAAACCTGATTTTTGTGCTCTCAATGACGCTTGAGCAAAGGCATCAACAATGTAATCAATTTCGTCTTTGGTCATCGCTTTACCCAGTGTTTGAGTCCCTTTTTCAGGAACTTCACTTGGTGCAAAGATCACTCGTTCGCCAAGATCATGCGTGGTCTTTGTGCCACCGTATGCCAATTGCATGACGATTTTAGAGTCGTTGTCATGAACCAATTGAGTGAGCTTTTGATACTCTGCAATGAATGAGTCGTTATACATACCAATCATGCCCGCATTTGGCTTTTCTTCTTCAACGATGTTCGCGTAACCCGTTACGATCAGGCCGACTTCACCTTGAGCCAACTCTTCATAGATAGCGTACAGTTTATCTGTCATATGCCCATCTTCGGTGGCCATATTTTCCCACGTTGCACTTCTCATGAAGCGGTTCTTCAATGTCATGCTGCAGATGCGTGTTTCTGTAAACAAAGTGCTCAAGTCTTATCCTCATTAAATCTTTATGATGTTTGGCCATTATAAAAGACAAAAGAGAACCACTTCTTTTTCACAAAGTGACTCTCTTTTGTCCATTACTGAATGGGCGTTGATTTATGCGGATAGTACAGAGAATAAGACGAGGAAAACTTAATCTAGATTAAGAGAGCAGTACTCTCACATTAGAAAAAGGAAGAAAGAGATAAAAAAGATTGGGAAATAGAATAAAAGAAAGTCGCTCAGTTTTAACAAGCGACTTTGTTCAATTTAATCCGGACTAAGTGAATGGTTCTTACGAGAGACGTCCACCTGCGGATTGCTAACAGCTATTTAAACTCATAGGTGTAAGACGCACCAACACTGTTATTTTCACCAAAATCGTCCTCAGCAAAAATAGTGAAGACGTTGAATGATTGAGCATCACTCAACTTGTAGCTAGCACCGACACCTGCCCAATACCCTGAATAATCGTCAGAACCCATTGAACCACCACCAAAGCCCATGATAGACCATTCATCGGTTATCGTTTTTAAGCCAAACGCTCCGATATAGCCACCATGTGTCGAGCTCGGCATCAATACATAATCAGAACCCACATTCTCACCATCGAATACGGCTACTTCACCATCGTTGTAGCTGTAACCAGCCATTGGGAAGATTTGCCAACCGAACGGCTCAATATCGAAATAGCTCAGTGGTATAAATGTGCCAATACTGTAGTTGTTCTTATAAGCATCGTTATCATATTCAGAACGGCTAAAGTTGAAATTCACGATACCCATCGGCAACAGCCATGAACCGCCTAATCGCCACTCTTCGCCGTCCGCATTGACACGAGCGTTGATCATTCGCGCTTCATCCAGCCCAATAGAGCCCGAAAACTTAAGCTCTTCGTTATAAGCAACGCCAGCTTTGGTTACAATCTTAGTCGGGTCGTCAGGGTGCTTCTCTTCAGCAAAAGCCCCCATCGACCCGAGCGTTGCCGCAGCAACAAATAATAGAGTACGTAATGTCATTAGAAGGTCGCACTAAGGCCAACAAAGTGGATACGGCCATCGAAAGAACCATTGAGCAAGTTGCGCCCTTTAGGTCCATCACGATTCATCTCAACCGAACCTAAGTCCGCGTATTCGTAGAACACATCGATCAAGATATCATCCCAATACGTTGAAGCACCTACCGAGTAGCGATACTGTTCGCCTACAGGGAGATCAACCCACTGCATTGAAGGATCGTCTTGTGGAGAGGTTTCGTAAGAGAAGCCCGCCTTTAAACGCCAGTCAGAGTTCAGCTGGTAGTCAGCACCAACAGCAAATTTCCAAACATCATCCCAGTCACGTTGTAGAGTTTGACTAATTGGGAAGTCCCCATTTTCGTTGGTAC
>NZ_JBFRSN010000414.1:0-299 GCF_041473595.1 Vibrio sp. 10N.222.46.A1 | reverse complement strand
GTATGTGGATCCGGATGGAAAAATAAAGGGCAGACCGGTAAATCCCAATCCATGGGACCACGCAGTTTACTCAGCCCAAACGAACAGCCAGTGTGTACATAATTGTGTTGAGAATATAAGAAACTTGTGGACAGAAAGTCTTCCAATAGAACCAGAAAGTAGTAATTCGCAAAGCAAAGCTTCATGTGACGCTACGAATAAAAAACTAGTTCAAATAGTTTTGCTGCAAAAAAATCCAAATCCGAGGCGCAGGAAACAGTGTTTGAATATTTTAGATATCAATCATGTGGAATATATTG
>NZ_JBFRSN010000413.1:0-3472 GCF_041473595.1 Vibrio sp. 10N.222.46.A1 | reverse complement strand
CATCTATTTTAGGTAACATTAGGTCAAGAAGAATAACGTCATAGTAGTTTTGTTTTGCGAGTGTAAAACCGCTTAACCCGTTGTAAGCATGATCGCATTTGATGTTTTCAAATTCGAGAAACTCTGCAACAGAAGCGGCGAGCTCCTTGTCATCTTCAACTAATAACACGTTGATAGATAAGTTAGATTTCATTTTTCTTAACCCCAGTTAAAGAAGCGGATCTTTGGGTAATTATGTTGTGAAACAGCTGCTTGATATCTTGCTGAACCATTAGCAATACGGGTACCAAAAGAAGTGTTATTACCGTTGCGAATAAGATTCCATACCCCATTGACGTAGCTGCTGGTATTAAAAACTGAGCTTGAGGAGAGGTCTCTGACAGTAAGGGCACTAAGCCAAAATACGTGGTTGCAGAAGTCAGCACAATAGCCCTTAAGCGTCCTGTTCCTGATTCAATTAACGCCTCGTACACGGTATCACCACTCATTATCTTGGTATTAAAGCGTGAGATCAGTAAGAGGCTATCATTCACGACGACCCCGGTTAATGCAAGCATTCCAAACAGAGAAAGTATACTGATGGGTATCCCTTGGATTAAGTGTCCCATCAAGGCGCCCACAATACCAAATGGAATTGTGCACATGATCAGCAGTGGCTGGAAATATGAATTGAGTGGTATTGCAAGCAATGCGTAGATGCCGATAAGAGCGATAGCAAACACGCTATACAGTGAATTTGATATTTGTTCCTGCTCTTGTTGCTGTCCAGAAAGGACAATGTTTAGGTCACGATACTTATTCTGTAACCTTTTAAACAGGTCGCTATCTAGCTTATCAATGATCTCTTCTGGAGAGGCGATAGTTTTATCAACATCAGCTGATATCACATTGACTCTGTTACGATTCATTCGTTCAATGTTTTTGGACACATATCGAGTCGATATATTGGCTACCGCATTGAGTGGTACTAACTTACCATTGCCCAAGCGAATTTGTGCGTATTTGAGATTATCCAGTGTTTGTCTTTTTGCCCGCGGATACTGAATTTTGACCTTTATTTCATGCGAACCTTCTTGAAATTGCTGCACTTCATAACCTTGATAGGCCATGTTGAGTTGTTGTAAGAGGTTCGATGTAGTAAGCCCCATGGTTAGCCCCATTTCGTTAACTTTAATATCAACTTGGGCTTGTGTATTCGCGAGGCTACTTTTTATGCCATGCACACCTTGTACATTACTGAGATGCTCAGTGAGTTCGCGAGTTGCGTTGCTGATCGTTGCTTCATTTTGACTTCTTAATTCTATGCTTATTGCTTTATCGCTGATCATATCGGCTAAGAAATTGGCGCTGTCTATGCCTTCAAGTGTTGGGACCATGGATTGCCATTCTTTAGCGATAGCACCCGCGCTGATTGGGCGTTGAGTGTTGCTCGAAAGGCCAACAATGATTTGCGAACTGTTATTGGTGGTTTCTACCAATACACTTTGGATTGGTGGTACAGACAGCGCATATTGCTTCACCAACGAATCATTCAATGATGCCGCCATTTGTTCAACTTTAAGTGTTTCACGTTGTACTAATCCGTAGCCAGTATCATCTTCGAATGCGAGCTCGATCGTGATGAAGTTAGTAGAAATCTCCGGGAAAAATACCGACTTAAGTTTGCCGGTTATTAGCGAACCACCAACTAGAATACACAGGGAAAAAAAGCCACAAATTACAGCATAACGGTAGCGTATAGCCAGTTGTAAACAGGGTTTGTAGAGATGCCAAGTGATGTATTTGAAACCACGTAGAACACGCTGTTGAATATAGTGCCATACGGCAGGAATACCCCATGCTGAAGTCGGTTCCATTTTGACTCGGGCAAGGTGAGCTGGGAGAATTAATTTGGACTCAATGAGTGAGAAAATCAGACAGAAAGTTGCAGCCATGGCAAATTGCGCAAAGATTTTACCGAGTTCCCCTTCGATTAAGCTGAGAGACATAAAAGCGACGATGGTCGTCAACACACCAAATGTGGTTGGTGTTGCAACTTTTTGCGCGCCAGCGATGGTCGACTCAACGGAAGCTCCGTGTTTCTCTCTTTGTTCGTAAATACTTTCACCAATGACGACTGCATCATCAACAACAATTCCGAGGGCCATGATGAAGCCAAAGGTGGTTAATTCATTAAGGGTGAGTCCAAAGAAAGAATCTCCCATAAGGACCATTGCGCCGGCAAACGTAACAGGTAGGCCAACGGCAACCCAGAAAGCCACACGTATGTTTAAGAGCAGAGCCAGTAAAATAACAACGAGAGCGATACCTTGAGCACTGTTCTTAAGTAGCAAAGATAAACGGTTTTTAATCGGCTCACTTTGATCATTCCATTGGGTCAGGTGGATACCGTTCGGCAGAGTCAATTGGTAAGCATCAACGATGGATTTGGTCTCTTTGGCTAGCTGGTTGATGTTTGATTGACCATACATTTTCACCTTTAATCCCACTGATGGATGGCCGTTATAACGAGTAATGATGCCGTCGTCGTCAAATCCTAATTCAATATGTGCCACGTCGGACAAGAGTATGGTTTGCCCTGTTGCTGTGCGTTTAATTGGCAGCGAAGCGAACTCTTTCGCGCTTCGGTGTTGCTGGTCCGCTTTAAGAACTAACGTCCCTTGAGAACCTTTGAGCTGGCCGGCCGTTTGGGTTAATGATTCTGCTCTAATTTGGCTGACAATTTGCTCCATCGTGAGACTGAAAGCTTGCAATTTTGCCTCGTCAATTTCAATCGAGACCTGCTGAGATTTTCGGCCAATGTAATCAACCTTTTGTATCAAAGGAGAGTTTAGGAGCTTGTGTCGTAACTCGTCTAAATAACGCTGTAATGCACCGATAGGCACGTCACCAAACAGGTTAATTGAAACTACCTCTTCAAGGTCGGCTTGACGCGTGATCACAGGTTTTTTTGCTTCGCTAGGTAAATCGCCAATAGCATCAACCACACTTTTTACATCTTGTTGCAGTTTGTCGAGTGAATAGCCACTCGACTTAGTGATGGTTACCGTTGCACCGTCACTATTTGCACTGCTGTGTATCTGTTTGATGCCTTCTACACCTAACAATGAATCTTCTATTTTTATCGCAATGCTTTCTTCAGCCGAGCGGGCTGAGCCACTTTGATATTCGACACTTACCGTAATATTGGTTGGGGGGAGTGAGGGGAAGCTTTCTACCCGTGATTGGATAACCGAAAAACCACCCGCGACTATGATCAAAACCATTAAAAGATTTGCAGCAACAGGATTGTGAACAAACCATGCGATAACGCCATGAGTTTTTAGGTTATTGTCCATCATTCACCTCTTTAAGTGATTTATCCCCAGAGGCAGGAGTCGGGAGGCTCCGATTTAATGCGAGTTTTTCCGTGTCGTCTGCGTGAGAGCTATCCGAAAGTGCTAATACTTGCATTCCCTCCACGTAGCTGGAC
>NZ_JBFRSN010000412.1:0-7296 GCF_041473595.1 Vibrio sp. 10N.222.46.A1 | reverse complement strand
ACGTCCATACCAACCATGTTGATACCCTGTAAGCCACGAATGATTTTGAGCACTTTATCTGAATTCAAACCACCACACACAGGCGTCCCAGTACCCGGCGCAAAAGCAGGATCCAGACAATCGATATCAAACGTTAGGTAAACTGGCTTATCACCAACAATGCCTTTCACTTGAGCAATGATCTCATCCACGCTCATGTCATTCGCTTGCATCGCATTGATAACATTAAAGCCATGACCTTCCTGCTTATACTCTGTACGAATACCTATTTGCACAGAATGCTCAGGCGAGATTAACCCTTCATTTGGCGCATGGTAGAACATAGTACCGTGATCGTAACGACTACCCTGACTGTAAGTATCAGTGTGCGCGTCAAAATGAATCAGAGCCATTTCACCGTACTTCTTGCCGTATGCTCTTAGCAAAGGCAATGTAATGAAGTGATCGCCACCTAACCCTAACAGTGTTTTACCGCTGTTTAGAATCGCATCAGCGGCTGCTTCTAGACGCTGAGTTAAGTCTTCTGCATCACCGCAATCAAACACAAGATCGCCAGCATCAATCACCGAGGTGTGTTCAAATACATTGAAGTCCCAAGGAAATTTTTTGCCTTCCCACGCCAAGTTTACAGACGCACGACGAATCGCATCAGGCCCCATACGAGCACCCGGACGACCCGACGTCGCCATATCTAACGGCGCGCCCAACACAACCACATCAGCATCGTTATCAATTGGGTTCTGTACCAATGGACGACGCATAAAAGTCATCGCGTTGGAGTACAGCGAGTAATCTGGTTTGGTAAATAGATCGTTCATTAAAAATCCTCAAGATAGGTGTAACCCATCAAGCCTTGCTCTAACTCTTCAAGTACGCTTTGCTGCTCTTGTGCTGGTACTTTTGCCGTGACCAAATCTTTGTAGTTCTGACGAATCAGATCCGTATCAATGTGAACATAACGCATCATGTCTTCAACCGTATCGCCTTCATTGATGTAGTCGATATTCGCTTGACCACTTTCATCAACATTCACCACTACACTGTGGGTATCACCAAATAGGTTATGCATATCACCCAAGATCTCTTGGTATGCGCCTACTAAGAAAAAGCCCATCAGGTATGGTTCATCTGGGTTCCATGCAGGAACTGGCAGAGTCGTTTCAATACCTTGGCCATCAACATACTGGTCAATCGTACCGTCAGAATCACAGGTGATATCCAGTACTACAGCGCGTCGCTCATCCGCATTATCCAAACCACTTAGAGGTAATACAGGGAATACCTGATCAATACCCCAAGCATCTGGTAAAGATTGGAACAGCGAGAAGTTCACGAAAAACTTATCAGCCAAACGCTCGCTCAACTCATCCAAAATAGGACGGTGGTAACGGTTCTTAGTACTCATACGAGAGCTAAGTTCGTAGTTAATACGCAAAGACATCTGCTCTGCCCAAGCACGGTGCTGAAGATTCAGCATACCCGTCGCAAATTGGTTGTGTGCTTCTGCGATATCACTTTGCGTGTCGTTGTAGATCTCAATCAGCGCGCGGTCATCATTACCCGCATCTAGCTCTAAGAAATTCTTCCACATGTTGTTTAGCAACATTGGTGCGTCAGCTTCAGGCGCAGCCATATCTTCCGGAGAATAGCTTTCTGTACCGATCACGTTAGTAACAAGCACAGCGTGATGCGCAGTCAACGAACGACCAGATTCAGAAATGATCACAGGTTGCGGCTGATTGTAGAGCTTACAAATATCCCCTACTGTCATTACGATGTTGCGAGCGTACTCAAGCAAGCCGTAGTTCATTGAGTTTGAAGACTGGCTACGTGTGCCGTCGTAATCGACCGCCAAACCGCCACCAACGTCTAAGAACTTCAGTTGAGCACCTATATCACGCAGTTCACAGTAAAAACGAGCCGCTTCACTCACACCATTTCGTACATCACGAATATTCGCCATTTGCGAGCCAAGGTGGAAGTGCACGAGCTCTAGAACATCCAGTTGATCTTCTGCTTTCAAGCGTTCAATAACGGTCAATACTTGTGATGCAGACAAACCGAATTTCGACTTCTCACCACCACTTGCTTGCCATTTACCTGCACCTTGAGATGCAAGACGAATGCGTAGACCTAAACGAGGTTTCACGCCAAGCGCTTTTGCTTCAGAAAGGACAAGATCAAGCTCTGACAACTTCTCTAGAACGATAAATACTTTGTGGCCTAGCTTTTCGCCAATAAGCGCAAGACGGATGTATTCTCTGTCTTTGTAACCGTTACACACGATCACAGAGCTCGCTTTTTGAGCCAGTGCCAATACCGCTAATAGTTCAGGCTTGCTGCCCGCCTCTAAACCAAGCTGCTTCTGCTCTAATTGAGCTTGGCTCGCTAAGATCTCGTCAACCACTTCTTTCTGTTGGTTAACTTTAATCGGGTAAACAAGTAGGTAACGGTTATCGTACTGATATTCGTCGATCGCTTGGTTGAATGCGTTACAGATATTGTGCACACGTTGATGCACTATTTGAGGAAAACGCACAAGAGCAGGCAAACCAATATTTCTCTGCTCTAACTGTTTTACGATCTGACTTAGCGGAACTTGATGATCGGTTTCGCTCGGTGATACATACACCTCACCATTATCATCAATTCCATAAAAACCTTGGCTCCAGTGCTTTACATTATACTCAGCACGGATGCGTTCCAAATTAACCGAATTTTCCAATTCTAGAGACCTCACACTATAGGGCCATCGACAGAAGATACCTCATTGGAATAGCGAGGTATAACCCAACAAAAAACGTTCGAAAACGATTTGTTGGCTGCATTAACCGATATTATTAAGAGTGAGTCCAACCATTGATATTTGTGGTTACGATTACGTTTTTTTATCGTCGACCCGACTTAAAGTGACAGGTAAGGTATTACAAGGTTTTAGGCCAAAAAACAGGCTGAAGCGCATTAGATTTAAAGCACTTTCTAACAAAGAATCAGGTGAATAAAATACCAAAGACACATAAAATTCTTAGCTAACCTGGTCAAGTTAAGTCAGGGTTGTGACAAATATGCGCACTTCCCAATCTGAACTCTCGCTATCACAAACACAACTTGTATCCCGTGATTCGATACCTATAAACACTTCGTTCTTCCTACTAAAACTCGCTCACTTCAATGTTGTAACCGCTCAATTTTTGAACTTTTCTCGCGCATATCTTGTATTTGGTTGGATATTCTTGTAATTTCAACCGACCAACCAATCGGTCAGCTTTCGAATTTAGGGGATACTATGAGCCATAATCTAGACCTTGAACCAAACACGTCGAGCATCAACGACATGGATCAAATGTTCAACCGACAAAAAGATCACTACCGCTGTAATGTTAATCCAACGCTTGAGCAGAGAAGAAAAAACCTCTCAGAATTAAAAGCGTTGCTAATGCGCTATCAAGAGCAGTTGATTGAGGCAGTATCTGAAGATTATGGCCATCGAGCAAAACACGACAGCTTGATTGCTGATATCACCCCTTCTCTTCACCAGATCAATTACAGCCTGAAGAACCTTAAGAAATGGTTGAAGCCATCTCGCAGAAAAGCAGGCTTAATGCTGACACCCGCGAAGATCACGATTCATTATCAACCAGTTGGTGTTGTCGGTATCATTGTTCCTTGGAACTTCCCGGTGATGCTCTCTTTAGGTCCTCTCATCACGGCGCTGGCGGCAGGTAATACTGCAATGCTCAAGATGTCTGAGTTCACTCCAGTGACCAACCGAGTTTTAAAAGCTATGCTGGCCGAAGGCTTTAGTGAAGATCAAGTCGCGATTATCGAAGGCGAAGCTGACGTTTCCGCTAAATTTAGCCAGCTCCCGTTTGACCATATTCTATTTACTGGCTCGACCTCTGTGGGTAAGCACGTCATGAGAGCAGCAGCCGATAACTTAACGCCTGTAACCTTGGAATTGGGCGGCAAGTCTCCAACGATTATTGCTCCCGACTTTGATGTGGCTGACGCCGTTGAACGCATCCTGTTTGCAAAAAGCTTGAACGCTGGCCAGATTTGCGTGGCGCCCGATTACATCTTATTACCACGAGAAAAAGTCGACGCGTTCATCACAGCTTATAAGCTGTACTTCAAAAAGCTGTATAAAGCAGGCATTGAGAGCAAAGACTTAACTTCAGTGATCGATATGCGTCAATACAATCGTTTGAAGGGAGTGATTACAGATGCTCAATCTAAAGGCGCAGTTGTTCACACTGTCACCGAGCAAGCACAAGACGATGTGAACCACAGAATGACGCCACACCTTCTAACCGAAGTGAACGACGACATGCTCGCAATGCAAGAAGAGTTGTTTGGCCCCGTACTGCCTATCGTTCCTTATGATTCTATTGAAGAAGCGATCAGCTACATCACAACAAGAGAACGTCCGCTTGCTTTGTACCTGATGAGTCATGATAAGCAGACTCAAGATCTAATCTTATCGAGCACGCACTCTGGCGGCGTGTGTATTAATGATTCTTTGGTGCATGTGGCTGCAGAAGACGCGCCGTTCGGTGGTATAGGCCCTTCAGGCATGGGACACTACCATGGCATTGAAGGCTTTAAGACCTTTAGTCATGCTAAAACCGTTCTAAGTAGAGGTAAAATTAACTTCACCAAGTTAATGCACCCTCCTTACAACAACCCAATTAAAAAGATTCTGTTCAAAGTACTAAATAGATGATTACGAAAAGGCAAAAAATCCTAGATGCTGCGCTCCTGCTCTTCTCTCAGCAAGGGCTAGAGGGCACATCTACCGGACAAATAGCGAAAACGGCAGGTGTGGCAAAGGCAACGCTGTTCCATCACTTTGAGAACAAATCTCTACTGATTGATGAACTGTTTCGTGAACTGAAAATAGAGCTATTTTCTACCCTTGACCAGCACACAGAAATCGCTGAACAAGATCGCTACCAAGCCTTTAAGTTCATGTGGATTACAGGGCTTGAATGGGCGTTAGAAAATCCAGTTGCGATGAAGTTCTTCACCAATGTTCATTTCGACCCGACGACTCAAACTCGAGAAGTGATTGTTTCAAAGATGTTCGCATCGTTAGACGAGATCATTTTGAAAGGACAAGAAACTGGTGAGCTGATGGTGTTAGACATCAACCTTGTTAGGCACTTCATCCACAGCCATTTTTTGATTTGTGCAAACTGGTTGATTGAGCAGAATGAGTTACCTCCAGAGCAGTCAGGCAAGTACATCAGCGATAGCTTTGACATGTGTTGGCGAGCTGTCGGCGGACAAAACCTGTAATTTGCACATTATTTGAAGCTCTTGCTTTCAAAGAACACTCTAAAGCGCCTCATGGTTATATCTATATATAGGCATGAGGCGCTTTAATTATTTGGATACATTTTAATCACATCACCATATTGACTTTAAGCCCCCTCTTTCAGTAACATCACACCATCATTTCAAAAGAGAATAACGCCATAATGAAGTACTAACATCCTGACATCCGATTTATTTTTATAAAAATCATTTGGACACTCGGGGTTAGTGGGCGTTACTTCGTCATCTATTTTCGCGACAAATCAAGTTCTTAAAGATCCGTATTTTGACAACATGTATCTTGCAGAACTGTACCTCAAAGACAGAAATTGTCTCAGCGCAGCTTTTCTATCTTTGATTGGTCATCTACCTAAGTAACGTCTTGGTGATCTATTCTTAGACTCCTATGTTGGAGTCTATGTAGAAAAGCGCCTCACCCCTTTTACTCGTTTACACGTAAAGGGAGGTATTTTTATGCCTACTATATTAGCCAACAATCTCTCATTCCAGCTCGATACTGGTGAGTGGTTATTCAAAGACATCACCTTTAGTTTGAGCAGTCGCCTGACAGGCTTAGTCGGAAGAAATGGGGCGGGAAAGTCACTACTGCTTTCGTTACTGGTCGGGCAAACACAACCCACATCAGGCAGCATTTCCAAACAAGGCTCGATCGGCTTTTACTCCCAGTTGCCTTCAAAGCTATTGGATAGCACAACCAGCATTGCTGACTTCTTGGGGCTCACCGAAAAGTTAGACGCATTACATGCCATAGAACAAGGCAGCTGCGAACTTCAGCACTTCAATATCGTTGGCGAGGATTGGGATTTACAAGCGAACACAAAGCAACTTTTAGCCACATTGAAAATAACCAGTGGGTTAACCACACCGTGCCATACATTGAGCGGCGGGCAGCTATCCCTATTGCAGCTTCATCGCTTATTCGTATCAAACTACGACGTACTGATTCTCGACGAACCGACAAACCATTTGGATAGCGACGGGCGTAATTGGTTACTAGAACAGTGCCAGTTATTTGAAGGAAAAGTGCTTGTCGTCAGTCACGATCGAAGCTTATTGAGACACATGGAAGGGATCTATCATCTCAACAGTTTGGGATTACGTTTCTACAAAGGAAACTACGATGATTACTTCACGCAAATGTCGAGTCAAAGTGAAGCACTGGACAAGCAGATAACGCATCATCAATCGGAAAAGAAACGACTCGAGCGCCAAGCTCAGATTAACAAGGAAAAAGCTCAACAACGTGAGGCTCAAGGTAACCGACTCCGAAAATCAGGTAGCCAACCCAAGATATTATTGGATGCCATGAAAGATAAAGCAGGGCGAACCCAAGGCGCATCGGCAACAAGCCACAAGAACTTAAAGGATCAAAACCAACATAAGCTTCAATCTCTTAAAGAACAGCAAGAGCAACTGAAGCCGCAAGCGTTGTACCTACAACAAGCGAATGCTACTAAAAAACACTCACTATTAACCGTTGAAGAGTGTCGCCTAAATTTTGGTTCTGGTGTTCCTATTAGCTTATCTCTATCACAAGGCGAACGATGCTATCTAACCGGGGCTAACGGGTGCGGAAAATCGACTCTGTTAAAAGCCATTCATGGCCAGCACTCGAACTATATCGGATCCATTAAGCGCTTAGGGGCGACCGTATACTTGGATCAACATTTTGGCCTGTTAGACACCAACGACACCATATTCGATAGTTTGATGACACACAGCTTTGGGTTAACAGAAAGTGACGCACGAACCTTGCTCGCTGGAATAGGGTTCAGGCGAGACTCCGTATACCGAAAAGTGTCTCATTTAAGTGGTGGTGAAAAAATGAAACTGGCGATGTTGATCGTTAGCCACAAACAAGACACCCCGCTTCTATTGCTTGATGAACCGGACAACCATCTAGACATCGACTCAAAGCAAGTATTGGCGTCCGCTTTACGTGAATACCAAGGCGCATTT
>NZ_JBFRSN010000411.1:0-4595 GCF_041473595.1 Vibrio sp. 10N.222.46.A1 | reverse complement strand
TGCTGCTGTGTGGTGTCGACCAGTCACAATCACGACATGACAACTTTGTTTGGCTTCTTGGATCGCCTTTTTCAGTTCTGGATGAATCGTGTGATCATCCCATCGAGATCTAACGCCAATAGCTTGTGCTTATCCAATTTATGTTTATAGGACTTATGCGGTGATGACTTATGCATGTGCGAGGCCTTACTTCTGTCCGTAGTATGAATTCTTACCGTGTTTGCGGTTGTAATGCTTGTCGAGTAGCTCTGGTTGAATTGCTGCTTCTGGACTGATGGCACGAGTAGCTGTTGCCATGGCTGCAATCTCTTCCATTACGACTGCATTGTGCACTGCGTCTGAACCATCCTTGCCCCATGTAAATGGTGCGTGGCCTGCGATGATGACACCTGGCATTGCCTGTGGATCGATATCGCGTTGGTTGAATTCTTCGATAATCACTAAGCCAGTATTTTTCTCGTAATCAGATTCGATTTCAGATTTCGTTAGTAGGCGAGTACAAGGCACATCACCGTAGAAGTAATCGGCGTGTGTGGTTCCAAGCGCTGGAATGTCTCGGCCGGCTTGCGCCCAGATTGTTGCATTGCGAGAGTGTGTGTGAACAATACCGCCAATGGTTGGGAAGGCTTTATAAAGCTCAACGTGCGTTGCTGTGTCGCTTGAAGGGTTTAGGTTACCTTCAACGTGGTTGCCTTCTAAATCGAGAACAACGATGTCATCTGCCGTCATTACATCGTATTCAACACCTGACGGTTTGATTGCAATCACGCCACGTTCACGATCGATTTCAGATACATTGCCCCAAGTGAAAGTCACTAAGCCATATTTAGGAAGTTGCAAGTTTGCTGCGAACACGCGTTCTTTTAATTCTTGGTATTTTTTTTGTTCTTGAGACATTGTGTTTGCCCATGTTGTATTGAGTGAATGACGAGCGGATTGCCTAGCTAAATTCCCTAATTAAAAGAAGACTAGGCAATCGCACTCAATCGCGTTACTTCGCTGCTAGCTTGATCTTGTTGATCATCACATCGCCATTTTTCTCGATGTATGCGCTCCATACTGGCTGAATAGCTTGTTGGAAAGCTGCACCATCAACATCACGGTTTACTTGCATTCCGTTCGCTTCTAGTTGAGCAATCATCTTGTCTTCTTTTTCAATGCTTAGCTTACGTTGCATTGCAACCGCTTCAGCAGAGACTTCTTCAATGATTTTTTGCTCGTCTTCCGTTAGCTTGTCGAACTTACGTAGGTTCATTGTTAAAACTAGTGGTGAGTAAGCGTGTTGTGTAAGGCTTAGGTATTTTTGTACTTCGTCAAACTTGAAAGATAGCGTTACAGAAATTGGGTGGTCTTGAGAGTCAACAACGCCTGTTTCAAGTGCAGTATAAAGTTCAGATACTGGAAGCTGCTGCGGGTTAGCACCGAGCTCATTGAACATGTCGTTTAGCGCTTTCGAGCCATTCACACGCATTTGTAGGCCTTCAACATCTGAAGGAACACGAATAGGTTTTTCGTTGTTGGTCATGTTGCGGTAACCATTTTCAGGGAAACCAAGACCTTTAAGACCGAATTTTTCAAAGTTCGCTAACACTTCTTTACCCGGCTCGCCGTCCAGTACTTTGTATGCTGTTTGACGATCTGGGAACATGAACGGCAGAGTGAAGGCCGCTGATTCAGGCATTAGGCCGTTGTAGTTGTTCAAGCCAACCATCGCTAAATCGACGATGCCAGCACGTGAACCATCGATCATTTGCTTATCACTGCCCAATTGACCTTGTGGGTAGATGTTTACTTTGATTTCGCCGTTTGAACGAGCTTCTACTTCTTTCTTAAAGAACAAAGATAGGTCTTGTTGCAAATCCGACTCTGGTGCAGCGTGCGCCAGTTTTAGAGTCGTAGCGGCAAAAGCGCTAGAGCTCATTGCGATAGTCGAAGCGAGTAGAGTAAGTTTTAGTAGGGTTTTCATTATTATTTTCTCCGTCGAGGATTAACCAATGACAAACGACATTGGCACAGTGATAATGCTTGGGAAGATGACAAACAGTGTGAGCAGAGCCATGTAAGCCGCGATGAAGGGCAATACACCTTTCACTGCAGTCGACATTGGTACTCTCGCTACACCACACACTACGTTTAGTACGGTGCCTACAGGAGGCGTAATCAAGCCAATTGAACAGTTGATAACGAACAGTAGGCCGAAGTACGTTGGGTCAATCCCAGCCATCTTGATGACAGGCATTAAAAGGGGTACAAGGATTAGAATCGTTGGGCTCAAGTCCATAACCATGCCGACACAAAGTACGAGCAACATAATTACTGCCATTAATAGGCGTGGGCTATCCACCAGTGGACCTAACATTTCTGCGAGTTGTTGAGGAAGCTGAGCAACAGTAATTAACCACGCAGCGACCATTGCACAACCCACCAAGAACATAACCATTGCGGTCGAGCGACCAGCGTTGAGTACGATGTGGTAGAACTTCTTAATAGTGAGTTCTTTATAAACAAACGTTGAGATGAAAATAGCGTAAGTGGCGGCGACTACAGCGGCTTCTGTCGGTGTAAAAATACCAAAGCGAATACCGACAATGATGATGACTGGTAACATCAATGCCCATACGCCATCTTTAAGTGCAGCGCGTTTTTCAGCCTTTGTTGCACGTTCAGACGTTTCTAAGTTTTCTTTACGAACCGTCCAGCGCCACACAAACATCAATGTCATACCCATTAACAGGCCAGGAACGATGCCGCCTAGGAATAGGTTTTTGATCGAGATACCGCCAGCAACACCTACAAGGATCAGAGGGATTGAAGGTGGAATAACGGGTGCGATGATACCGCCTGAAGCAAGTAAGCCCATTGAAGGTGCTTCTGGGTATTTCGCTGCTTTCATCATTGGGTAAAGAATACTGACCAAGGCTGCAGCATCTGCTACAGCTGAACCAGAAAGGCCAGCAAGCAGTACCGAAGTCATGATTGCAACGTAACCTAAGCCACCTTGACGGTGTCCCACGTAAGTGGTTGCTAGGCGAACAATACGCTGCGACAAACCACCCGATGCCATTACTTCACCCGCAATGAGGAAGAATGGAATGGCAAGCAGAGTGAAGCTGTCGACACCATTAATTAAAGACTGCGCAAGAATGTCTGCACTAAAGAAGTCCATGTGAAGCATCAGCGCCATTGAAGACAATAACAGTGCAAACGCAACAGGAAGACCAAGTAAGATTGAGACAATCAATACCGATAAGAAAATGGCTAACGTCATTATTCTTTCTCCTCATCTAAGCTATCTAGCTGCCAGTCGGGCTTGAAGATTCGCATAAAGGCAATCACGCCCATTAACAAACCTGACACCACACCGGCTAAGTAAAATAATGCTGAAGGAAGCCCTGTAAGCTGAGAAATATCTGACCAGTTAGACATCATTTGACGGTATGAACCGACGTAAAGCATGCCGACAGAAATCAGTACTATTACCCAGCAGATACGTCTTAGTACGGGTACTGCTTTTGGGAAGAGTCGTTCAGAAAACTCTGCAACAGCGAGGTGTTCACCTCGGCGCAGCACAACGGCGGCACCGAGCATGACAACCCATACAAGACCAAGGCGAGATAGTGCCCGGGCGTGGCGTTGCAAGCAGCAGTAAACCTTCAGGTTCATGCTCTTCAATCGTTGGACCGTAAGTCAGTAGCTTTTCTAGCTTCTCAACTTCAGACTCATCTAGGTCTGCCGTTAGATCAGCAAAGTGGGCAAACTCAGCGTAAATACCTGTTACAGGTAAGCTTAATTCACGACAAAGCTCTAAAAGCTTGTTAACACGAAACTCAGATAGAGCTGGGGAGCCACGCAAAATTCTCATGTGCTTAGGTCTCTTATGCAGTTGATTAAGGTAGTATTGGAATAAATTCAGTGGGTTATAGGAACAACCTAACTGTTTTCTTCGAAGCTATTCCCGAAGGTTGCCAAACCTATGCCGATTCCACCTCTTCAATGCGAGCGCATTATAAAGCATTTCTTTTTGTGACGTAACACCAAAAGCAACCGTTTGCGTGATTTTTTTTATCTTTATGCGTAAATGGTACTTTTGCTGCATTTATCAGCACTTTTACAACTGTTTAAATAAACCTGCTTTGCCAGCCTTGCGGGGTTTGGTATAAAGGGGCTTCCACTTTTCGAGATTTCATTTTGATGCCTAAATTTACGCTCATCTTTTCGTCTAAGTTCCTTCTGCTTGCCATTGCCCTAGTTGGGTTGGCTGGATGCCAGATTGAGTCAGAACCTAAAAGTGTCCTTGAGCAGATACGAGAGCGAGGCGTTCTTCGCGTCGGCACCCTGAATAACCAACTCTCTTATTACATTGGTCCCGATGGCCCTGCTGGTTTGGATTACGAGTTAGCTCGTGAATTTGCGCAGGAGCTTGGTGTACAGCTTGAGATTAAACCCGCTTACCGTTTATCCGGCCTCTTTCCAGCCTTAAAGAAAGGCGAGATCGATCTTATCGCGACAGGGTTAACGCAAAACAATAACCTGACACGCGCTTATCGCGCTGCGCCCGCCTATTACTATGTAAGCCAACAAGTGGTGTATAAAAA
>NZ_JBFRSN010000410.1:0-670 GCF_041473595.1 Vibrio sp. 10N.222.46.A1 | reverse complement strand
CGCCACGCCCGGGCACTATCTCGCCTTGGTCTTCAAAATCAACAGATATCGCACACAACTGTGGACTGGCTAAAGTGTCACGTCTAGAGCGCGGTACTGCTTTCTACATTGAAACCTCTGCCGAACTTTCTGAGCTTCAACTTGTTGAGCTGAAAGCAATCCTGCACGACCGTATGATGGAAGTGGTTTTCACTGACTTCGAATCAGCGGCGGCACTATTTACCGTGGCTGAGCCTGCTCCTTATGCGGAAGTTGACCTATTAACTGGCGGACGTAAAGCGCTTGAAAAAGCAAACGTTACCCTAGGTCTTGCACTTGCAGAAGATGAGATCGATTACCTTCTTGAAAGCTTCACCGAGAAGCTAGGTCGTAACCCGACTGACATCGAACTAATGATGTTTGCACAAGCGAACTCAGAGCACTGTCGTCACAAGATCTTTAACGCTGACTGGACTATCGATGGCGTTAAGCAAGAAAAATCATTGTTCAAGATGATTAAGAACACCTTTGAAACGACACCAGAGCACGTTCTGTCTGCTTATAAAGATAACGCAGCGGTAATGACAGGTTCTGAAGTGGGTCGTTTCTTCCCAGATCCAGAAACTCGCCAGTACAACTACCACCAAGAAAAAACACATATCTTGATGAAAGTTGAAACGCACAACCACCC
>NZ_JBFRSN010000409.1:0-11651 GCF_041473595.1 Vibrio sp. 10N.222.46.A1 | reverse complement strand
GTTGAACTGTACGCTGAAGTGTTCGATTTAGAAGGCAAGATAGAGAACCTAGAAGCGTTCGCGAGCCACAATGGTCCGGATTTCTACGGCATGCCACGTAATGCAGACACCATCACTCTTGTTAAAGAAGAATGGAATGTTGCTGAAACCATGCCTTTCGGTTCAGACATTGTTGTGCCAATCCGTGGCGGCGAGACGATTGCTTGGTCTGTAAAATAAGCGCTTGGGCTGTTAAATAAACGCCCTCCATTTAACGAAAAGGGTCACCATAATAATTATGGTGACCTTTTTTTTCGATGAAAGACTGTCTTATTATAATAAATAATGAACGATTACTTACCGCGCATTTTTCCAATCGCAGTCCAAACAGCAACGACAATCAAGCCAGCTAAAATCCCAATCACACCGTTTAATAACGTCGGTACCACCGCTGTCGCAATCGTATGTCCACTAAAATCCATAATAATCGGTTCAATTAAATGATGAATCGCAGGGACGTTGTGCACCACAATACCGCCACCAACCAAGAACATCGCAGCCGTACCGACCACAGCAAGCATCTTCATCAGCTTTGGTGCAAAGGCGACTAACCCATCACCCAAACGGGTTTTAATGGTACTGCCATTCGACGTGCGCTGGAGATAGAAACCTAAATCATCCAACTTAACGATCCCTGCCACTAAGCCATAAACACCAATCGTCATCACAACGGCTATCAAACTCACGACAAGAATCTGAGTAAGGATACTTGTACCCGTTACGGTACCTAGCGCAATCACAATGATTTCCGCAGATAATATGAAGTCGGTACGAATCGCGCCTGAGACCTTTCTCTTCTCATGTTCCTCTATGGATTCGCCAGTACTCGTATCCTCTTCCTTCTCGTCATGTTGATGAGTATGAGGAAAGAGCTTCTCTAAGATTTTCTCCGCCCCTTCAAAACAAAGAAACAGGCCACCAATCACGAGTAGTGGCATGATCAACCAAGGGATGAACGCACTGATCAATAATGCCGCCGGAACCAAAATCAGCTTATTTTTAAGTGAGCCTTTTGCGACCGCCCATACCACTGGAATTTCTCTTTCAGCAGAAACACCGGATACCTGCTGAGCGTTAAGGGCTAAATCGTCACCCAATACGCCTGCGGTTTTTTTAGCTGCCACCTTAGACATCAGTGCGACATCATCCAACACGGTTGCAATGTCATCTAGCAGTGTTAATAAACTTGCTCCAGCCATTTTATTGTCTCTTTATAAAAGATTGAACCATCGATGAAATGTAACATCATCAATTCACTCATCAAAGTTATGAGTCTGTAAAAAATAAAGTCACAAGTTGTGTTTTCTATTGCTGTCTCTGTTAGACAGGAATAATCTGTCTTAATCTTTCACGAACATAAAAGAAAAAGTATAGATGAAAAGTGAATCTACCTACCCAATTGGTAAGCCAGGACAAAAATGGCAACAAGCAGAACGTGAAGCATGGTTAGCTCAAAGAACGGTTAAGCGTGAATACCAACAAGAAGTTGTGCCAAAGATTAAAGCACTTGCAGACCGTTTTGACATCGAACAATACGGCGCACTGAGCTACGACGAAGCTCGCTTCCCACTTTTCGCAATTAAGAGCAAAAACAGGGACGAGTCAAAGCCGACCATTCTCGTTACAGGTGGCGTTCACGGTTACGAAACCAGTGGTGTGCATGGCGCTATCAAATTTGCAGCGACCCAAGCAGAGAAATACGCAGCGCACTTCAACATTGTAGTAGCACCTTGTGTAAGCCCTTGGGGTTACGAAGTGATCAACCGCTGGAACCCAAATGCTGTTGATCCAAACCGTTCTTTCTATGACGATACGCCAGCAGAAGAATCAGCAAACCTACGAGCTTTAGTGGCCTCTTTGCCAGAAGTATTGGTTCACGTTGACCTGCATGAGACGACAGACTCTGATGAAACTGAATTCCGCCCAGCACTTGCTGCTCGTGATGGCATTGAGTACATCGAAGGTATGATCCCAGATGGTTTCTACACGGTTGGCGATACAGAAAATCCGCAACCAGAATTCCAAGCGGCAGTAATTGCTTCAGTAGAAAAAGTAACGCACATTGCGCCTGCGGATGACGAAGGCAAGATCATTGGTTCAGACGTCACTCAACACGGTGTGATCAACTACCCAATGAAGAAGCTTGGCCTATGTGGCGGCGTGACCGACTGTAAGTACGGAACAACCACAGAGGTTTACCCAGACAGCGACAAAGTGACTGACGAAGAGTGTAATGACGCTCAAGTTGCTGCTGTAGTCGGTGCTTTGGATTACGTAATTCAACATGAATTGAACGCGTAAGCTATTAGCTAAAGCTGCTCCCTAAAACTAAAAAGAGCCACAAGTGACAATCCGCTTGTGGCTCTTTTTTTGTCTTTTCTCTTACCTTTGATTTCTTCTTGGGCATAAAAAAGCTCCCTTGCACACAGCACAAGAGAGCTTTGAAATAACGCTGAATAAGGAGTAATTAGCGAACTATATACTCCCCATACTCGATTACTTTATTTAGCGGTTTCACTAACGTTTTCTTGTCCTTTATCTACTTCAGTCAGTAGACCTTTCAACAAGCTAAAACAGCCAATCAGAAGAATGATCGTAAACGGCAGTGCAGCAATGATCGTGATCGATTGCAGAGCTTGGATAGATTGAGTACCACCAATCCACAGCATTACCATTGCGATAGCACCTGAGATAACCGCCCAAACCACTTTCTGTTTAACAGGAACTTCAAGCTTACCACCCGCTGTCATGCCATCGATAACGATAGAGCCTGAGTCTAGCGTTGTAACGAAGAACACAATGATCAGTGCGACTGCGAGAACTGACAGAATGCTACCGAACGAGTAAGCATCTAGCATGTAGAACAAGCTTAGAGATACGTCTGTAATGCCTTGGTCGAGGCCAAGTTGTCCCACATGGTTAATTACTTGCTCGATAGCCACGCCACCGAAGATCGACATCCAAGCCGACGTTACCAATGTTGGGATAATCAGTACGCAAAGTAGGAACTCACGAACCGTACGGCCCTTAGAAATGCGCGCTACGAACATACCGAAGAATGGTGCATACGCAACCCACCATGCCCAGTAGAACACAGTCCAACCATGCAGCCATGTTGTGTCTTCACGACCCGCACTTTGGCTCAAAGCTACGATGTTTTTCACATAGCCCGTTGCCGCAGTCGCCACAGAATCAAGCACTGTCGTAAAGTTCAATACAGCGATAAGACCAAGGAATACGAACGCTATAACCATGTTCAGGTTACTTAGGAACTTAACACCACCGTCCATGCCACGCATAACAGAGATGATCGCCAAACCCATAATCAAAACGATAATAGATTGCTGAAGGTAGATGTTGTTTTCCAAGCCAAACACGTGGCTAATACCACTTGCTGCTTGCGTACCACCTAGGCCCAATGAAGTCGCAAGGCCAAACAGAGTAACCAGTACCGTTAGTACGTCGATCACATCACCTGTTTTACCCCAAACTCGTTCACCCAGTATTGGGTAAAACACAGAACGCATTGATAGCGGTAAGCCTTTGTTGTAAACAAAGTACGCTAGACAAAGCGCCGTCATGCCATAGATAGCCCATGCATGAAAGCCCCAGTGGAATACGGTTGCACCAAGTGCCAGTTCACGGCCTGCTTCTGTAAAAGGTTCCGCATCTAATGGTGTTCCGAACCAGTTCGTGAAGAACGCGGTTGGCTCAGCAACACCCCAGAAAATAAGCCCGATACCCATACCGGCTGCGAATAACATCGCAATCCAAGATGACATCGAATAGTCCGCCGTCGCATCTTCGCCACCTAGACGAATCTTGCCCAACGGTGAAAATGCTAGAACAACAGCAAACGCTAGCATGATGTTAGCTCCCCACATAAACAGGAAGTCAAACTTTGATAAAACAGCACCCTTAATAGAATCAATAGCAGCTTTAGCGTCTGCTGGAGGAAGAGCAAGAAGAGTGATGATGAAGAGAAGAGATAAGCCTACTGAGGCTATGAAGACGGTGTTGTGGACATCCATGCCCCATTTACTGACGTTATCTTGACCAACTTGATAGTCAGTAGAATCGATACTGTATTTTTTTGATTTAAAACTCATAAATTATGATGTTCACATATCCGAATCAACGAATATAAGGACGCTCTCCATATCCAATTACTACTTGATTGGCTCGCCGCACCACCTAAATAGAGGCGATAAAAATCACAATGGTTGGTGATAAATGGACTTACTGGCTCAATCCCAAGGCGCGCATTATAGCACAGGTCGAAGCATTTTGACTGAGTTTTAGCTCAATAGTTACCCAGACTACCATTGATAGTGATAGTTAACCCAATAAAAGCAGAATAAAACAAACAGAAAAAAACATTAAAATACAACATGTTAAATTAAAATGACGCACCGTAAAATCTCATGCAAACTTTCTACAGATAATATTAACAATAGCCTGATTTATTTATAGCTCTAATAAAAAAGCCCCGCTATAGGGGCGGGGAAATTACCAAAGGTAAAAGAGAAATCAGTATTTAAATGTCAGTGCTATGTCTTGCTACGCTTCTCGCCACAGAACTGCACATTTCAAAGGCAGTACATTAAATCGCGAAGCAAAAGCCTAGGTTGTAATCTTCGCCATTCTTTTCAGTGAACTCTTTATCTTCACTCGAGGCGCTTGGTCGGCCGCTTTCATCACCCTTCACTAAGCTAACCCAGTGGCGAATACCAGAAGAGAGGTTCGCTTCAGTTTGGCCAAACGTGGTGCATGTCTCTAATTGAATGTCTTCGATGTTCACCAACTCTAAATTACCAGTTCCTTTGCGAGCACCTATCGTCACTTCAACATGGGTACCGCTCTCGTCTCGAAATAGAATTGACGATGGTTTAGATTTATCACCCGCATAAGCGACAAAGTGCTTCGCTCTTTTCAAGCCGGTGTGCTCGCCGTTTTTGAAGTAAACCTGAACATGTCGATAATCAATCTCGTAGCTCACTGCATCTTCGTGTGAACCCGCCTCTAAAGGGAATAGAGTATCAAGCAACTGTTTCGCCATTTTTTGTTTTTCGAGTTGCTTGTCTGCTTTCACCATTTCTACGGCAAAGACAGCTTCAGCAATAAATGTTGAATGGTTTCTGTGAAGTTCTGTTTTGTCTAGTGTCAGCATATTCATAATCTTTCCCTCTTACGGCTTTGAATTTCATGTAGGTCAAAAATCCTGATTGACCCTTTTCAAATGTGTTCTTTACTGTGTCGCTTCCATGTATTTCATACTACTTGTATTTTTTAAACAATTTCACAACAAAAATTTCACAGTGTGAATTTTACTAAATTGATTTTTTACACAAACCGGAATTTCCGCCCCCAGCCCTTTATCTAATTGGGCTGAGAGCTCATTAGACACACTTTTACGTGTTGTTTGATTTTGTGTAATAACCGACCCCAACCAATTTATTGTCGATCACTCGATAGTAGGTGTGCTTGGTTTCGACTTTGCTCGACAGGGGATTTAGCCATCGATAGGTGTAAACACCACGGCCATTTTCTTTGGCGAGATTTAACATCTCAGTGAGAATTGGCTTATCGTCAGGGCTTAGAATTTCGTTGTGTGAACGTCCAACAAGCTCAGGGGATACACCATGTGCAAGCAGCTTTCCAGAGCTCATGTCCATCACAAACACATATAAGTCTCCTTCAACAAAGCTACCCTCAGCGTCATTGAACTCAGTCAGGCTCTCTTGTTCTGACTCCACTATCGCTGTCATGGCTCTCGCCAATAGATTCTTTGCCTCAGCAGCACTTGAACGTTCTGGGTAATAACCCACCGCCACGATCACATCGCCCACTCGCTCAAAGAAGGTGGTTTTAGGCTCCCCCATGCGATCAGTTGGGTTGGTCCAGTGATACTTCACTTCACCGAAGCCGTTGTGTACCGCTTTCGTGATCATTTCTCGGAAAAATGGATTACCGTAAACGTCCTGAGTGTCTAAAACACTGTCGCCCACCAACACCATTGAAGAACCGCCACTGGCAAGGAATTGACCATCAATCCCCAAAGCGAATACATACAACTCACCATCTATGTATTCAGCATCGCTCATAAAGTCTTGAACGCTTTCATCGCCTTCTTTTTGTACATGGACAACCGCTTTAGCAAGCAGGGTTTTGGCTCTTCTTTCCGCGTCACTGACCACATGTGGCTCTGAAATATCGAGCACATTGACTGGCTCGTTTTCTTTCGCTGTTTCTGAATGTTCAGCACGCAATCCAATGCCACTGATCACTGCAAATACGGCACAACCAATAAGGATAATTCTTGATATATTCATAGTGACTTCTCCTAATAGCCCACTAAGGACGGTAGCCAAAGCGTAATTTGTGGGAAGAAAGCGATAACGAACACGCCGACTACCGATGCAAGAACAAAGGGATGGATCTTCGCGGTGATCTGCTCGACCGTGGCTCCGCCTATCCCCGAGGCGACAAAGATATTTTCACCGAGCGGCGGTGTAGCAAAACCTATCGATAACGTACACACCACCACAATACCTACGTGGGTTGGATCCGCGCCTAGCATGTACATGATTGGCAGCAGCACTGGCACGATAATCATGATCGCGGCTAACGTTTCCATGAACATACCGACGAAAAGCAATAGCACAATAGTCAGTGCCCACACCATGTACATGTTGTCAGTGAAACCTAGCAATGACTCAGCCACTACGACCGGAATTTTTTGTTCGATTAACAAGCGACCAAATACCGTTGCAGCGAATAGAATCAGCAACACACGCCCGGTAATCCATGTGGTTGTCGATAATGATTTGATGGTGCTTTTGAACGATAACTCTCGGTGAATAAACACACCCACAAACAGCGAATAGAAGATAGCCACAACCGCTGACTCTGTTGGTGTGAACATACCACTATAGATACCTCCGAGAATCAAAAATGGAGCCAGTATCGACCATATGCCACGGCGCAAAGCGTGTCTTACTTCGCCAAAGGACCAATTCTCAGACAGCCCTTTATAGCCTTCTCGCTTGGCAATGAAGTAGTTGGTGACGACGAGTGTAGATGCCATGATGAAGCCAGGAACAACGCCTGCAACAAACAATTTAGGAATAGATAAAGAAGCAAATTGCCCGTGTTGAGCGATGGCTTCAGGCGGTGCCATTAATCCCATTGCTGAGATGCCGAAAATAACTAACGGGATGGATGGCGGAATGATAATCCCCAAGCCCCCTGATGCGGCCGTTACTGCCGATGCGTAACTCTTATCATAATCTCGCTTAACCATTGCAGGCACCATTAGCATGCCTACCGCAGCTGTGGTTGCAGGGCCTGAACCTGAAATAGCACCAAAAAACAAACACGCCATGACCGTTGCAGCGCCAAGGCCACCCGTCACGGGTCCGGCTAAGCTCTCTGCAATATCCACCAGACGTTTGGAGATACCCGCCGCCTCCATTAATGCGCCAGCAAGAACAAAGGCTGGTAGTGCCATTAACGGGAAGTTACCCACCGAGGTAAACGCGATTTGTACTAAAGCGATGGGATTTTTATCGAGCAACATATAGGCCGCCATTGAAGCGCCGGCCAGTGATACTGTGATTGGTGCACCCAGAATTAACAGGGTTAAGAAGCCACCAAATAAAATTAGAGTTAAATAGGATTCCATTATTACATCTCTCTATTACGGCTATTCTCTGTGACGACTACTGTGATGACTTTTGTGCCGTCATTTTGCGCAGTTCTTTGACTTCAGGATCTTCGTTCTTAGCGCCCTTAAATAAGCGCTCGTAGTTGTTCCAGATAATGCGCAGCATCATTAGAGAAAATGCGATTGGCAAAATCATATAGAAGTATTTCATTGGGATGCCTGTCGTCTGAGACTTCCAGAACAAATTCATTTTGTTGAACACGAAATCGTAGCTGAGATAAACAAAGTAGCCGTTAAACAACAACCATAAGAAGTCAGCGATGGTTTCACAGACGGTCTGAACAATCGGGGGGAAGAACTTGAAGTGAAAACTGACTCGGTTATGCGCCGACATCTTGGCCGCAACAACAGCTCCTAGATAGGCAAACCAAACAAACATGTAAGTAGCGACTTCATCACCCCAAGGTATGGAGTAATCGAAAAGCTGACGAGTAAGGATTTGTGTGAACAGCAATAGGACAAAGCTTGCTAGCAACAAACAACATGTATATTCCTCAATGTTGTTAAGGTGCTTTTTTATTGTTTTAGCGACTGACATATAACCTCCAATGTTGATTTCCACATGACAACCAGTCGCTCGCGGTACTAAAAAGATCAGGTACTGGACAGATCAACGAGTAAAGCCATGTAAATGCCCTATCTAACCGTTCTATCGCTAGGTGATTAAGTAGCGAAGAACAGCAGATAGGGCGAATCTAATCGTTACTTTCTACCTAGTAACTCAAGAACGTCGTCTAGCTTGTCTTTGCCTCCAATGCTTGAATAGAACTTAGGCCAAACTGACTTAGTGACTTTGCTGATCCACTCTTGCTCGTTGTCTGCTGGGTCAGTGAAGACCATGCCTTTTGCTTGCAGTTCTTCACGGATCTTGTTTTCAGTATTTTCTAAGTATGCAAAGCTGTGCTCTGTCGCTTCCTGACCCGCTTCAAGAATGATCTTTTGCATTTCAGGCGTTTGTTGTTGGAAGACAGTTTCACTGACGATTAGCGGCTCAAGAGAGAAGATGTAGCGAAGGTTTGTGACGTACTTTTGTACTTCATTGAACTTCATCGCATGCACAGTGATGTATGGGTTGTCTTGACCATCAACCACGCCTTGCTGTAGGCCAGTAAATGTTTCTGACCATGCCATTGGTGTTGGGTTTACGCCCCATGCTTGGTAAGAAGCAATCATGATTTCGTTACGAGGAACACGAATCACTAGTCCTTTTAGATCCTCTGGTGAAGCCACTGACTTTTTAGAGTTAGTCAGAACTCTAAAACCAGAATAAGCCCAACCAACGATACGAACGCCTGCATCACGAATGGTGTTATCGACAAGGTCTTGACCCACTTGGCCTTGAGTTAATAGCACCGCTTCTTCTGCACTTTGAATAACATAAGGCATGGTCAATAGACCAACCGTTGGAGAGAAAGGCGTCACGTTGTTGATCGCCAATACTGAGAAGTCGAGAAGGCCGATTGCCGCGTCGTTGACGGTGTCTTGCTCGTTGCCCAATTGACCATTCGGGAACAGGTCGATTTTGACTTTACCGTCTGTTTTTTGCTCCATCAATTCAGAAAATGATGTCGCTAATTCCCACTGCGTACCACCAGCAGCATCGCCGATAGCCATTTTAAAATTTGCTGCTGCCGCGGTATGAGATAGCATCGCTGTTGCTACAATTGTGACGCCAGCAATAATTTTATTTTTAATCAATTTCATAGTCTTAACCTTTCATATCATACAGACGTCCTGCCTGTACTTTGCTCACAAGGTGACCTGGTACAACTTTCCTGGTCGTAGTTCTATTTCCCTATTTTGGAAACAATGTTCGAGTAGCTAAAGCACTTCATCCTTTAACGAATACCACTGATAAAGGAACTGTTGCCCTACTCTACGAAATGGTGCAAACATCTCAGATTCCACCACTTCCCTCACGTTGGGGAACGGAAGTTTTGATTCAAATATTGGCAAGTCAAGCTTATGACCTTCACCTGCGATCCACTGGGCAAGGCGCTTGCCTGCTTGAGCGGAGTACATCACACCATTGCCGCCATACCCTAGTGCGTAGAATATGGATTGCTTTGGATTCGGCTGATAGATTCTTGGCATCATGTCGTGGCTAACATCCACCCAACCCCACCATGAATAATCGATTTTGATCTGATCGAGAGAAGGGAATTTTCGGGTTAAATCCGCTCTCAACATATCTTCGTATTTCTTTTCAGGTGCATTCTTGCCACTGATGGCACTGCGTGTACCAATTTGCACTCGGTTATCCGGTAACAAACGGTAGTAATGACGCAGAATTCTGGTATCAGTAATCACCTGATTGGTTTTAAAGTTACACGCGGCGATTTCGTCTTGAGTTAACGGACGCGTCACCATCGAGTTAGAAAGTACGGGTAATAGGCGATTCTTAAGCTCTGAATGCAAACCTTGGCTTGTGTATCCGCCGGTACAAACACCGACAGAACGAGCCTTAACCACACCACCTGGCGTTTTCAGGTAATGCACACCGTTACGTGTTTCCCAACCCATCACAGGGCTTGCTGGGTGAACTTTTACACCGAGTGCTCTCGCCTTTCTTAGATAACCAAACGCCAATTTCCCAGCATGGATACCAATACCTTCTGGCTCATGCATTGCGCCTGCCGCTTCTTGATCACCAACGTAATCACGTTTTACGGTTTCCGCATCTAAGATCTGCGCATCGTAATCGAACGTGTCACGCAGCAACTTGGCTTCTTTCTCGAGTGTTGCCATCACTTTTGGACGGTGAGCAACGTATAAGTGGCCACCCGGCTGCGGGTCACAATCAATGTCTTTGATTAGAGATTTAAATGTGTTCATGCCATCGACGCATTCGCGGTGCATTTTTAGCGCGGTTTCGAGTCCCCAGCGTTCAATCCACTGAGAACGCTTCAAACGTCCTGACGCACACTGAGCCTGACCACCATTTCGGGTACTGCAGCCCCAACTCATACGGTTAGCTTCAATCACAGTCGCTTTAATGCCGTACATTTCAGCAAGGTGTATCGCGGTACTTAGGCCTGTGTAGCCTGAACCGATTATCGCCACATCGACATCCATATCCGATGTAATTGGGCCATCATCTTCAGGTGGTGCACCTGCGGTATCTACCCAATAAGTCGGGGCGTATTCCTTACCGTGACCGGGGCTCTTGTCTTTAAGTGGATCGTATTTTGGATCGTATTTATCTTGTGCTTGGGTGCTTTCTTTTGCTTGGGTGCTTGTCACCTTTGGCGGCACATCGGCTGCCGGTTGTTCCATTACTAAACTCATAATTCGACTCTCCTAGTCATAACACGTGAACGGGGTGCGATTTCGTGTCTAGCTCTTGGGAGTATTGCTGGGAGTCAAAAGAGGTCGTGTTTTACGGAAGGCATTTTTTACGCTGATTTTTCCCTCTTTCAGGGTAAACACATCAACCATACGAGCTTCGATGACAGTGCCATCAGGGTTAGTTGCAGAGAACGTTGATTCACTCACTGCGCGGTCACCACACACAAAGTGGACAGGGTCGCTCCAGGCTGCATCTGGAAAGTTCTGCCAAACCAATTCAAAGCTATTGCGAACGGCTTCGTACCCTTCGATAGTGTTTCCAAGTTCGCCTTCTCCTGCCACGGTGTGGAAGACACAGTCTTCGGTCATAAACGACATTAGCGCTTCAATATCATGGTTATTCCATGCATCACTAAAAGACTGTAAAAAGGCGGTGTCGACTTGGTTTTCCAGCACGAATGTCGCTGCATTGGTTTGCATATTCATATTCCAGAATCCTTTATGTTTTCGTTATTGGTTTAAATTTCAGTAGCTTTGCGCCACTTTTTTATTAGAGTGTTTAAACTAGATCTGTGAAATTTAACAACTTGATAACAAG
>NZ_JBFRSN010000408.1:0-7859 GCF_041473595.1 Vibrio sp. 10N.222.46.A1 | reverse complement strand
GGCCTACGTTTGCTCGACGAGCGATGGCAATGGCTGCTTCTGTGGCATTCGTTGCAGGTTTATTGGTTGGTCAAGTCAACTGGAGCAACGCGTTGGTATCTCCAGCTCAAGCAAGCTTGGCGGATACTGCAATGAAACATGTTGTTGATGAAAAGAGCTTCGTTAGTGCACTTGATGAAAATGTATCATCTCAACAAATCAACGCAAAAATGAACCCGTTTGCTTTTCAGTTTGATGAAGCCTTCCCTTACCACGTCTATTACCTGAACCACTGTGGTTTTGGCAAATCCAACGCAATGCACATGGTTTTCCAAGGCGAAAAAGGCAAAGTCACGCTGTTTTTAACTGGCATTCCGACTGACAAGTCTATCGACTTTGATGAAAAAGGCATGTCAGGCTCGGTAACACCGATCGATGGCAGCAGTTTGATCCTTGTAGGGGAAGATGGCGAGGATGTCTCTAAAATCGCCGAAAAGCTGACAAAAATGATCAAACCAATGAGCTAATTTGCTCTCAAAGCCCCGTAACAAAAGGCCCAGCAAGTATACCACTGATATTGCTGGGCTTTATTTATCAATAAATCGCAAAACCATTCACCACACCAATACCTCTAGAGTTAAAACTCTAAAAAACAGCATTTCTCTCCATTTTCGTGCCAGATAGGCGTCATTTCCATAATTTTACCCTCAAAATTTCCAATGGTCGGATTTGTATATCGTATACTTCCGAATAGGATCAGCCAACATTGAGCAATTGCTCAAATTAATCGCCCTGTAGAGGCGGATATATAAAGGAATAAATGAATGACTACCAACAACACGCGTCTGTTTAAAAAGTCTCTTTTAGCAGTAACAATTACACTGGCGTCTTCGCAAGCGATGGCAGCAGGTTTCCAACTTAACGCACAATCAGCAACAGGCATCGGCCGTGCTTTTGCTGGTGATGCAGTAATCGCAGATAACGCGTCAGTAATGGCACGTAACCCTGCAGCAATGGCACTATTTGATAAAACTGAGCTATCTCTTGGTTTTGAAAGCATCACTTCAATGATTGAAGTCAACGACGTTAACTACGTTGGTGGTCAAGTGCCAGTAAATAATACTGATGATGTAGGTGACACATCAATCGCGCCTAACATCCACCTTATCGTTCCAGTAAATGATAAATTTGCTTGGGGTATCAATGCCTACTCAAACTTCGGTACTAAAACAGAGTTTGACGACAACTATCCGGCAGCTGAGTACGGCGGCTTAACTGATGTTAAGAGCGTTAACTTTGGTCTTGCTGGTTCTTACCGACTAGACGACCAATGGAGCTTCGGTGCAGGTTTAGACCTTATTTATGGTCAAGGTACGATGAAACGTACCGCTGGTGCTGGTTTTGGTAAAGGAAATCCATCTAAGGGAATTCCACCGGCAGGCACCTCTTTATTAAACGTCGACAAAGCTGATGGTTGGGCTGTTGGCTTTAATGTTGGTACCGTTTACGAATTAGATGAAAACAACCGTTTTGGTCTAGCGTACCGTTATAGCCCTGAAATCACCGCTAAAGATGACAAGGGCCAAGAAATCACGCTACCACTACCAGACATCGCTGAATTCTCTGGTTTCCACAAAATTGAAGATACTAAGTTCGCAGTTCACTACTCTGTACAATGGATCGGCTGGGGTGACTTCGACCAGATCGAATTTAGAAACTTAGATCTAGCAACATCACCAGTTGGTGGGGCAAATGGTAGCTACAATAAAGAATACAAATGGCAAGATGGTTGGCACTACGCAATTGGTGGTACTTACTACCTAAACGATACGTGGACACTGCGTACCGGTTACATGTATGACACCAGTGCGCAAGACGAACTGACATCTATCTCTGTTCCGGATTCAGACCGTCAGTGGTTCTCTGCTGGTTTCACTTACCACATTGACACTGCTTCAAACGTAGACTTCGGCTTTACATACTTGTTAGGTGACGATGTGAAGGTTTCAGAAACCTCTTCAGGTACACCACTAACAGCGACGACACATGCTGATGCAATCCTATTAGGTCTTCAGTACAGCCGCAGCTTCTAATATAAAGTTAGCTATAATCCCAAAGGGTCGCATTGTGCGACCCTTTTTTGTTTTCCTAAACCACTGACCAACCTAAATTTAAGCTTACAACTGTAGCCTGCAGAGCAAATATACAGCTACAGGTGTACGCTCAAACTTCGCAACACAGCCGAAACATTTAGATGATTTCTCTAATAATTAAACACATTTGCTCATTTAATCCCTAAAACACTGTTTTATTCGAATTTCATTTTTAAAGTAATAACTCTAAAAGTAGAATCACGCCACTAAATACTTATGATTCAGTGAACATAATAATGAAAATGAATAAAACTCTTCTATCTGCTGCAGTGGCAGTAGGATTACTTTCGACTTCTACCGTCACTAACGCGGCAGGTTTTCAACTAGCAGAATACTCAGCAACAGGCTTAGGTCGTGCTTACGCTGGTGAAGCAGCAATGGCTGACGGTGCAGACGCGCAATGGCGTAACCCTGCTATGCTGACTTACCTAGAGGGCACACAGGTTTCTGTGGGTGGTATCTACGTTGACCCAAATATTGATATTGAAGGGACTTCTACAACTCCTCGCGGAAAAACAACATCTAACTCTAGTGACTTCGCGCACAGTGCTTTTATTCCAAACTTTTATGTTTCTCATAAGTACAACGAAAAATTTGCGTTAGGCTTTGCTGCTGGTACTAACTACGGCATGGCTACGGACCTAGGTAAAGACTTCGGCGGTGCAAACCATGGTAACGAAGCAAGTGTGACTACTATGGAGCTGAACCTGAATGCTGCATACCAAGTGCTAGAGAGTGTTTCTATTGGTGGTGGCGTACGTTACATCATAGCTGAAGGTAGCTTTGGCGCAGTATCAACTAAAAACTCTCTTATTCCAGTGAAGTCTGGTACCTCTTTGAAATACATGGAAGGTGATGACAAGGCATGGGGCTGGCAAGTTGGTACCGCTTGGGATATTAATGAAGACAACCGCCTAGGCTTCACCTACAAATCAGAAGTAGATCTAACTCTAGAAGGTTACGCTAAAGGTTTTGGTTTCAACCCTAAAAACCCAGAAGCACACAAAAGTGGTTCAATGGATCTCGCTCTTCCGGCAACAGCTGAACTTGCTAGCTTCCACCAGCTGACAGACACTGTAGCGGTTCACGCGAGTATTAACTGGACAAACTGGAGCAGCTTTAAAGAGCTTGTTGCTGATTTCCCTGGTGAAAAAAGTGTAGAGATCAAGCAAGAGAACTGGGAAGACAACTACCGCTTTGCAATCGGTACTACTTACCAAATGACACCTAAACTAGCACTACGTTCTGGTATTGCCTACGATACTTCAGCGGTAAGCGAAGAGCACCGTACTGCGACGATCCCAGAAACAGACCGCACTTGGTTAAGTATTGGTGCGGGCTACCAATGGTCTGAACAGCTAACTCTGGATGCAGGCTTCACTTACATTCTAGCGAAAGACGCGAAAATGCATGAAAAAGATCCAAAAGCAGATTACTTTGGTGGTAGCTTCGAAGGCGAAGTGACAGGCAGCATCTGGTTAGTCGGTATCCAAGCTAACTACCGCTTCTAGGCTAGTTACCTAATTATCTACTTACCTTCTTACCGAAAGGTAGAAAAGTAGAAAAGTAGAAAACATTAAAAAGGCTCGATGTTGAATTAACATCGAGCCTTTCTCTTATCTGCTTATCTAAGCTTTGTATTTAGTAATCTTCGAGATACTCATCAATGAAATCTTCCTCCTCAAGATCAACCTCTTCTGGCTCGATCTCAGCTTTAAAATCTTGACGTTGGATGTAAATATCACGAGTCAAAGCATATGGATCTGGAGAGTCATCTAATAAGGCTTCTTGCGAGGCCAACTGAGCACGTGTTTCCATACCTTCAAAGGCCCACTTCCCTAACTTTGCCCAAAAGGTAAACAGAGACAAAGGTACATATAAGCTATCCACTTGCTCTGTTACTTGTCGGGTCGTCACAGGGCCATATCCCGGCAGCATAAAATACGGTCCATTCCCTACCCCATAATGACCAATCGCATCAGAAAACGACTTTTCGTCATATTTGGTGATCCCCGCTTCGCTAGCAATATCAATCAGACCAAGAAGACCAAAGGTAGAGTTAATCCAAAAACGATTGAAATGATCAAGCGCTTTCCCACCATTACCCATAATGAGATTGTTGAGCATACTTGATGGCTCATCTAAGTTGGCTAAAAAATTGGAAATACCAGAGCGAATTGGTACAGGGGTATAGTCAACATAGGCAAGAGAAACAGGTCGAACCAAATAAGGGTCGAGATACTCGTAGTTGATATCCCACATCGCTCGGTTGAAACCTTCAAAAGGGTCGTTCGGATGGGACTCTTCGACATATTCAGAGGTTTCGAGGTTATCACCACCATTGCTTTCATCTGGTACGCTCGAACAACCTACCGTTAAGCTTGCGATGAAGAGTAAACTCGAAAGTCTTAAAACACTGATAGACATATCACCTTTTCCATAAGGAATAATAAAAAAGGCCAGCAATCGCTGGCCTCAATTGGTTGCGTAAGTCTATACCGTTTTTTAATAAATCGGAATAGCTAACACCTATGCAAAGTAATGATTAATATTGCTTATTGATATCAATGGTAACTGGGGCACCCAGTTCAACCACTTCACTTTCACCGTACCAATCACCGTCTCGAGTTGAAACGTTACCATCTGTATCAAGCCTAGCTCTAACCATTAGAGTTTCAAGGCTGGACAACTTCTGCCCTTCCAACATGCTGTTGCCATCATCAAGAACGACAGTACGAGGGAAAGTTCCTAGCGGATAACGAGCCGCAGCAATCGGCATTGGTGAGCCGTCAGCACTGTGCACTGATACAACTAACACTGAACTAGGGGCAGCATTCACATCACCAGATAACTCAAGCGTTACAGCAACAGTTTTACCTTGGTCAACGCCCATAGCATTGCCCATTTTCTTCTGTGCACTTTCAATACTGCGCGACAACATTTCATAGCGACTGTCTTGTGGACCAATCATCTGTTGCATGATGCTCCAGTACTTAACAGCACCTGGGTAGTCTTGACGCTCAAACGCATCAAACGCTAGCAACGAGAACACACGAAGATCAACATAGTCGTTTTGAATCAAACGGCTCAAAATTAAACGAGCTTGGTTTTGATCCGCATCATCAGGTGAAAGCATCAATGCTTGTGCATAACCTAGCTGAACATCTTCATTCTTTGGCTCAAGCTTGTAAGCTCTTTGCATCGAATCTTTCGCAGTTTCCGCGTCGCGGTTAGCCAATGCAATACGACCTAATAGTAACCAACCTGTCGAATCTTTTGGTTGATAGTGCAGACGAGTACGAAGTGCCAGAGTCAAATCTTCTAATTCATCATCCGTTAATGCACCACCTTCCGATGACATTAGCTTTTTAGACAACTCAGGAAGGTTTGAACTCACTTCTTGCCAGTGTTGGACTTTATCCAAAGCACCAAACTGAAAGTACATACCATATGTAACAACCACGACTAGGACAATAGATGGTACTACGACGCCCAATGTTGAGATTTGGGTCTTCTTCATCTCTTTCTGCGCAGGTACATCATCAAGTAGAGACTGTTTCAAATCAGCGATCAGCTCTTGTTGGTTATCAACAAGGCCTTCTTCTGCTTCTACTTCGAGCTCAACGAGACGATCTTTATAGAATGCTTTGTTCAACTCGTCGCGAAGCATTTCATCATTGTTCGCCTTCTTATTTATGAAGGGCAGAACAATTAAGAAAATAGCTGCTAGCGAAAGGATAATGGTAGAAATCCAAAATAGAGTCATTACTTCTTATCTCCGTCGTTCTCTTCATCGAGTAACGCTTTTAAACGAGCTTCTTTGTCTGCATCCCAGTCTTTATCTGACTCTACTGCTTTCGACTTTGACTTTCGGCTTCGTAAAATGATCAAACCGAAACCAAACACGACTACCGCAAACGGACCAACCCAAAGGATTGATGTGGCTAATGTGAGTGGTGGGTTGTAAGTAACAAAGTTACCGTAGCGAGCAATCATGTAATCAATGATGTCTTGCTTCGACTTGCCATCTTTTGTCATTTCATACACTTTTTGGCGTAAATCAACCGCAAGCTCTGCGTTCGAATCACCAATGGTGTTGTTCTGACATTTAGGGCAACGCAGCGTGTTGCTTAGCTCTTTGAACTGCTGCTCTTGATCAACGGTATCAAATTCATGAAATTCGATAGGCGCAGCAGAAACAGTCGCCGAAATAGCAAATGTAGCGAATAGAGCAATCAGTGTCTTCTTAATCATTTCGCTTCCTCCAACAACTCTTGGTACATCGGCTCAAGCGTCGATGCCCAGTTAGTTGGGTTCACGTCACCAACATGGCGATAACGAACTACGCCGTTAGCATCAATGAGGAAAGTCTCTGGAGCGCCATACACACCAAGGTCAAGACCTAGCATGCCGTTACCATCGAACAGGCTGATCAAGTATGGATTGCCCAGCTCTTTTAACCAACCTACCGCTTTATTGCGATCATCTTTGTAGTTAAGGCCAATAATCTTAACGCCTTGACCCGCTAACTTATTCAAGTAAGAGTGCTCTGCATAACAAGTAGGACACCAAGTCGCCCACACATTTAGAAGCAGTGGCTCACCTTTAAAGATAGCTTGATCATGGAACTTACCCGGTTGCTCTAAGTCTTCTAAACCGAACTCAGGTACTGGCTTACCAATCAATACCGATTCAAGTTTAGTCGGGTCATCACCCGACTGGTTACGCATCAATTGAGTCGCAAAGATTCCAGCTAGAACCATGAACGCAATCAATGGAATGAATAAAATCTTCTTGTTCATTCGAATTAAGCCTCCTGCTCTTTAGTAGACTTTTTCGTTGGCTTACGGAAGCGGTAACGACGGTCACTGATAGCAATAACACCACCAATCGACATAATCAGAGAACCAGCCCAGATCCAACGTACAAATGGTTTGTAGTAGATACGCACAGCCCAAGATTTATTGTCGTCTAAACGCTCACCCATTGCGATGTAAAGGTCGCGCGTTACGCCACGATCAATCGCCGCTTCTGTCATCATCGACTTAGCGGTTGTGTAGAAACGTTTTTCAGCGTGAAGCGTGTTGATGTATTTGCCTTCTTTGGTAATTTCAAAGTCAGCAATGTAACCATCGTAGTTAGGGCCATCTTTGTCACGAACTCCTGTAAACAGGAAGCTGTACTCTTCAAGTTGGTAGCTTTCACCTGGTGCTAAGCGTACGTCACGTTCGATGCTGTAGTTTTGCACCATCGCAATACCAATCACTGTCACGGCCAAACCAATGTGACCACACATCATCGCCCAGTGGCTACGAGGTAGCTTAGTCAGGCCTTTCAGGAATGTATGACGGTGTGTCGCACGCTCATGAAGCTCAAAGCCATGCATGAAGATAATCCAGAATGCCATTACCCAACCGGCAAAAGCGGTACCGCTGAAACGGTCAGCCAAAATCGTAACCATTAGCGCACTTAAGCCCAGTGAGAATACACCTGAGATCAGCATAGGTTTAACGAGCTTAGATAGGTTATCACGTTTCCAACGGATCAGTGGACCGATACCTAATAGGAACGAGAACGGGATCATTAACCAGAAGAACAACATATCAAAGAATGGTGCACCGATAGATACCGAGCCCAAGCCTAACTGTTTATGAACTAATGGCAGCAAGGTACCAACTAACACAACCACAAGTGCAGCAATCAATAGGATGTTGTTGCCGAGTAGCG
>NZ_JBFRSN010000407.1:0-6609 GCF_041473595.1 Vibrio sp. 10N.222.46.A1 | reverse complement strand
GCAAACGTAGGCCTTACTACTTTGCTCTCTTCGCTTGAGGTCTGATTGAATAGGATACGATCTGCCAGATCGTCTGGCACATCCACATTCAATGCTGAATGGATTTGCTTATCAAGTGATAGTACATCGTCTAAGAAATTACTATTGGCTTCACTATTCGCTGCTGCATCAATAATGTCTTGTGTACGTTGCTTAGGTTCCGACAATACACGACGACGAAATTCCAAATCATCCATTATGTTGCCCCCTCTCTGCCTCTTCTGTATCCAGCATCTCTTTCAACTGATTTCGAGCTCTGAATAAACGTGTCATCACCGTATTTTTGTTAAGATCGAGAATATCGGCGATCTCATCACCACTAAAACCACCAATCACTTGTAAGAAGAGGGGTTCACGGTATTCGATTTCAAGTTTCATGATCTGCGCTTGCAACCATTGGTGTTGATGATGTGGGTCATCACTGATGCTAGCATCGTTACCATGATCGTCGATATCAACCAGATCAAATTGTTTGCGTTCAAAACGTCGAGCATTCTCGCGGCGCAAGATAGTAATCAGCCATGACTTTGCGGCTTTTTCATCTTGTAGGCTATCGAGTGACTTCCATGCACGAAGGCAAGTTTCTTGAACTAAATCTTCGGCAATGCTTTTGTCTTTGCATAGCCAATAGGCATAGCGAAAGAGGTCACGATGATAGGCGCGCACGAGTGCTTCGTATTTTCTTTGTTTGTCCATATCAGAGTTGACCGGACGCTTGGCTGTTTTCTTTCCAAACATTTTTATTATTGACACACGAGCCTCCATAATTGCTCTGCGTATAGCTGTCTTCTATACGTTGTGCTTCGTTATATATGCTGTTTCGTTTTTAGGGCTAACGTCGGCAGGAAGTCGTAAAATCACATTAAAATTGATCTACTTCAAAATTTAAGCCCTCGAAAACGCTATAGTACACCTTGTCGTCTAGTTAGTCATTCGTGGCTAGCATGTTGAGCAAGACGACACTTCCTTTTGAAGGCTGACTTTACTTTCTCCTAATCAGGAAACTGATTATTTCAATTGGCGTTAAGTTAATTGCTTTATATACATTCCGACCACACAGTTTTGTGTGGTTTTTTTTGCCTTAAGAAAAACATCCCTTACATAGCGATAACAGCTTTGCTTGCAATAGTTTAGTATCTTACGACAACCTTTCCCCCAAAAAGGTTCGCCTGAATGTTCAGTTAGATTTTCAAGCAGTGGGATACTCGTATCACGTTTATTTAAACGCCCGTTTGATTTAATTAACAACTTGTTTACAATGCTTCAGGTCAGACCTCTTAACCTTAAGGAGAAACCATGGGCAAACAGGAAGTCAAAACGCGTTCTGGAGAACGTGTTGCCGTTGTCGCTGGACTACGAACCCCATTCGCTCGTCAGAGCACAGAATTTAGCCAAGTGCCTGCGGTTGACCTAGGCAAAATGGTGGTGAGCGAAATGCTTGCAAGAACTGATGTCGATCCTGCGCTTATCGAACAAGTCGTGTTCGGCCAAGTAGTGCAAATGCCAGAAGCTCCGAACATTGCACGTGAAATCGTGCTGGGTACAGGTATGGACATTAATACTGATGCCTACAGTGTGACGCGAGCATGTGCGACTAGCTTCCAAGCTGCAGTCAACGTGACCGAGAGCATTATGGCTGGCACGATTGATGTTGGTATTGCGGGCGGCGCGGATTCTTCTTCTGTATTGCCAATCGGTGTTTCGAAAAAGTTAGCGGCGAACTTATTAGCACTGAGTAAAACGAAAACCATAGGTCAAAAACTGAAGATTCTTAAAACATTTTCAGTCAAAGATTTGATGCCAGTACCACCAGCAGTCGCAGAATACTCGACAGGTTTGTCTATGGGACAAACTGCTGAGCAGATGGCTAAGACACATGGTATTACTCGCGAAGCTCAAGATGCACTTGCTCACCGTTCTCACTCTTTGGCTTCTCAAGCATGGAAAGAAGGCAAGATTAAAGACGAAGTGATGACGGCATTCCCCGCGCCTTATAAAAAGTACCTAGCAGAAGACAACAACATTCGCCACGACTCGACGGTTGAAGGTTACGCTAAATTGCGCCCTGCATTCGACAGACAATACGGCAGTGTAACGGCAGCCAATGCCACGCCTCTCACCGATGGCGGTGCCGCAGTGATGTTGATGCGCGAAGGAAAAGCGAAAGAGCTAGGCTTAGAAGTGCTTGGTTACATTCGTGGTTACGCGTTCTCAGCGATTGGTGTTGAAACGGATATGCTGATGGGGCCGACGTACGCGACCTCTCAAGTATTGAAGAACACAGGACTAGAATTGTCAGACCTAACACTTATCGAGATGCATGAAGCGTTTGCAGCTCAAGTTCTGGCTAACGTCAAAATGTTCGCAAGCGATGAATTTGCTCAGAAGAATCTTGGCCGTGACAAAGCGATCGGTGAGATTGATATGGAGAAATTCAACGTGCTGGGTAGCTCAATTGCTTACGGACACCCGTTTGCTGCGACTGGTGCACGCATGATGACTCAAACACTGCGTGAACTTAAACGTCGTGGTGGTGGCCTAGCATTGAATACTGCTTGTGCGGCTGGTGGCTTAGGTGCAGCAATGATCTTGGAGGTGGAATAATGTCTACGACTCTTGATGTGAAAAAAGAAAAGAAAGCAGTCAAAAAAACGGATTCAAAGCCAGTGACTGTATCTAAAAGTGACAAGACGGTTTCAAACGATGAAGCCGTAAAACTGGCGACCGCGTTTTCTTTAACTATCGATGACCAAGATATTGCATGGCTTGCGATCGATGTACCAAACGAAAAAATGAACACGCTACAAGCGGCGTTTGCCGAAGAAATGAAAGCAATCTTCGAGCAGTTGAAGGAAAAGCAAAGCCGAGTTAAAGGCTTAATCGTTCATTCATTGAAGCCAGATAATTTTATTGCTGGCGCTGACGTACGAATGCTTGATGCTTGCAAGACAGCAGATGAAGCGCAATCTCTTGCTCGCCAGGGGCAGGAGATGTTCCAAGCACTTTCTGATTTGCCTTATCCTGTTGTTGCAGCGATTCACGGCCCATGTTTAGGTGGTGGCTTAGAGCTGGCACTATCGTGTGATTACCGCGTATGTACTGATTCAGATAAGACTCGCTTAGGTCTGCCAGAAGTCCAGCTTGGTCTGTTACCCGGCTCTGGTGGTACGCAACGTCTTCCTCGTCTTATCGGTTTACTGCCTTCTCTTGACCTTATTCTTACGGGTAAGCAACTGCGCGCTAAAAAAGCGAAATCGCTAGGTGTCGTGGATGCTTGTGTGCCAGAAACTATCTTGCTGGAAGTTGCTAAGAGCTTTGTTGAAAAGAACTCAGGCGGGAAAAAAGGTAAGCGCTTGGCGTCTAAAAGCCAAGCTTCGGCCAAAGAAAAAATAATTTCACGTACGGGTCTTGGTCGCAAGGTTATTTTTGAACAGGCTTCAAAGAAGACCAATCAGAAAACACGCGGCAATTACCCTGCCGCTGATGCGATTCTTGATGTGATTCGTTATGGCTTAGAGAACGGCTTTGATAAAGGTCTTCAGTACGAAGCGAAGCGTTTCTCTGAATTGGTGATGACCGCAGAATCCAAAGCCCTTCGTTCGATTTTCTTTGCCACCACTGAAATGAAAAAAGAACATGGCGCAGACGCAGAACCAAAAGCGGTTAAGCGTGTTGGTGTACTGGGCGGTGGTCTTATGGGCGCTGGTATCAGCCACGTCAGTGTTGCTAAAGCGAAAGTACCGGTTCGTATTAAAGATGTGTCTAATGAAGGTGTGCTCAATGCGCTTAACTACAACTACAAGTTGTTCGATAAGCAGCGTAAACGTCGTATTCTGAGCCGAGCTGGCCTTGAAAGTAAGATGCTTCAGCTTTCTGGTGGTATCGACTTTACAAGCTTTAACCATACTGATGTTGTGATTGAAGCGGTATTTGAAGATCTCGGCCTTAAGCAATCAATGGTTGCAGACATTGAAGCCAATGCTAAGTCAGAGACTATCTTTGCGACCAACACGTCTTCACTGCCAATCCACAAAATTGCAGAGAAAGCGCAGCGACCAGAAAACGTGGTTGGTCTTCACTACTTCAGCCCGGCAGAAAAAATGCCGCTAGTAGAAGTCATCCCTCATGAAACAACGTCAGAAGAGACGATTTCGACGGTTGTTGCATTAGCGAAAAAGCAAGGTAAAACGCCGATTGTTGTTAAAGATACGGCTGGCTTCTATGTGAACCGTATTCTTGCTCCATACATGAATGAAGCGGCGCATCTGTTATTGGCAAATGAGCCGATTGAAAAGCTCGACAGCACATTGGTGGACTTCGGTTTCCCGGTTGGCCCAATTACTTTGTTAGACGAGGTGGGTGTTGATATTGGTGCGAAGATCATCCCGATTCTGGTTAATGAATTAGGCGAGCGTTTCCAAGGTCCTGATGTGTTCGACATTCTTTTGAATGACAACCGTAAAGGCCGTAAGAGTGGCAAAGGTTTTTACACTTACAAAGGTAAAAAGAAGGAAGTCGATAAGTCAGTATACAAACTGCTTAAGCTGCAACCTGAACCTAAGCTAAGCGATAACGACATCGCAATGCGTTGTGTGTTACCGATGCTCAACGAAGCGGTTCGTTGTTTGGATGATGGCATTATCCGTAGCCCGCGAGATGGCGATATTGGTGCTATTTTCGGTATCGGCTTCCCGCCATTCCTTGGTGGTCCGTTCCGTTATATGGATCAAATTGGTATTAAGTCACTGGTAGAGATGATGAACGACTTCGCTAAGAAGTACGGTGATCGTTTTGCGCCATGTGATGGCCTACTGACACGTGCTGGGTTGGATGAGTCTTTCTACAAGTAACTCTTTCTATTAGTAACTTTCTAGCACTTTGATTATAAAGCTCGTATCAAGCAATTGATGCGGGCTTCATTTTTATGGGAGTATGCAAAAGAAAGGAGATTCCCGATTCAGTCGTTCCTCCTTCTCGGGAATGACGATTGAGATGTAAAAAGTAAGCTATTGTGTTGATTAGGAAGGTGGTCAACACACCTCAATCAAAACTACCGTCATCTCCTAAAGCGACGAAGGAGCGTAATAGGAGATCTGCTCTTGTGTTGCACCCAATAAAAAAGGTTGATGCTTTCACATCAACCTTCTGATCTTTTTAATAACAACGACTAACCAAGCTCACAGTCTTTAGGACGCAACTGAAACTCATCAATTGAGCCAATCTCAACACCTGCCGACAACTTCTCTTCTTCATTATGAGCGTTGCCGTGCGCATGCATAATCAGACGATTCGCTGTACGAGGTTTTAGTTGGCTAACCACAAAGCGCATCATGTCTGAGCGAGTCAGACCTTTGAGCTCTTCTAACACGCGATCCCTCTGATTGAATTCCAAATCCTTATTGCCTATCGCAACCCATAAGCGTTGAGCACGACCACGCAAGGTGGTATCTGGCGTTGAAATTTGATTCCAAAGACCGCGTTTACTGCTGTGCCATTGATAGTCGTTAAGCTCTAGCAATACCATGTAAAAGGCATTGAGGAACTCGTCTATGGAAGCCAACAGATCTGCTGGGGCTGCATTAGGCGATTGCACATACAACACAATACCTGGGTGTCGGTTCAATGGCATATTACCAGTGCCGACCATATAGCCTAGCTGCTGCTTAGTACGAATCTCGTGGAAGAAAGTGGCTGACATCAAGTGGTTGGCCAATGAATACAGTGCAATATTTGTAGGTGATATATCTGAACATTGGTAGTAAACCACAATGGCTGAGTCATCTTGATTACAGACCACTTCGCGTTGGAAACTACCGTTATCACCCAGCATGATTAAAGGGCGCAGTGACTCTTCGTAAGCCTGATCTTGAACACGCAGGGCATCTTTTAGCGTTTCAGCCATCTTGTTCGCATCGGCTTTTTTCCAGTCACCATACACAAACATTTCGACATGCAGTTCGGCCAAAATAGCTTGAACAAAAGAAGAAAGTTCGTCGACTTCTATTGTTTCCAGCGCTTCAATTAAGACGGAATAGGGCGGGTTATTTGGCTGTAAGATTCCCGTCATCGCATTGAATAGCTGCGAGATAGGACGGTCTTGCGATGCGTTATTCCAGTTTCTGAGCAATTGATGCTTAATCGTTTCGAATCGTATTGAACTAAAGTCGCGTGCTTGGAAACGTTCAAGAATCATATTGAGCAGCTGTGGCTGTTTCTCGCTAAATCCAGATAGAGTAAGTGTGACACCACCTTGATGGGTATACATGTTGTAGCCCATGCCAGCAATCTCAGCTTGATACGTATCTTTTTCAAGCGAGTCTAAGAACATCTCTACACACAAGCGTGTTTTAACGATGTTTCTCGGGGTGGCAACTGAGTGTGGGCTATCTATAGCGATATACACCACACCTTTTGGAACTCGAAATTGATGGTCTTGGAGGTGCCATAACTTAAAGCCGTCCAGCTCTTCTAACAGTTGTGGGTGCTTAGCGTCACCTTCGAGCTCTGCAGGGTCTAAGTCGTAGCAAATAAATGGGTTTTTGCTTGGGAGCTCAAACTGCCAGCCGGGGT
>NZ_JBFRSN010000406.1:0-3629 GCF_041473595.1 Vibrio sp. 10N.222.46.A1 | reverse complement strand
GGTTCATGACGCGCTTACGGTTAAACTAACAAATAAGGGATTTGTTCCAATCGAAGCTATCTTATCAATAAGTATTTCACCTTGTTAGACGCTCTTTCTTTAGCTTTGAACTCCCATTGAGAAAACCATACTTTTCTCATCCTATTTTCTGATGTTCGCTATCGCTCTAGCAAGACCAAGTAAATGTGTCGAAGTCTTAATCTCCAACTCTGACTGAATTCCTAAAAGCGCAATCCCTGCTAATATTTGTTGTGGCCTTACGATTTGGCCTGTTGGCAGCTCCATACTGTCGTATAACATTTTGAACTGTACCCAGTCTTCGCTAATGCTTAGTTCTCGACCTTTTGCCATTCTCATTAGTCTTTTGCACTCAGGCGGTATTGGTTTTCCTTCGTCCCATCCCGTGACCGTTCTCACAGTTTTAAAACACAGTTCCGCGACCTCTTCCTTGGTCATTTGGCACTCTAACTCTCGAAAAATGTAATTCTTACTCATTTCGCGATACTTCAATGATAAAACCTCTAAATACAAGAGGTTGCACTGATTCAAGGAGATATGCACGATTGAACATAAGCAGACAAAGTGCGCACTGTACAAAGGCGTATTAATTGGTAATATTTGTCTTATAAAAAGTTATTCATGAATCACTAATATTAGAATTCCTGAAACTCATTTATGTCCAAAACCGTTCCAGCACGATCTCAGTTACCTCATCCATTTCTAAGATAAACCGCTCCCGATTACATTCCACTGGTTTACTATTTTTCCATTCGCTTTTTATGGTTAAAATGCCTTATGGTACAAACAATCGAATTATAGATACTTGCGGGCTTTGCCGCAGGTATTCCTCATTTACACGAAAAGACTGATTATGAATTTTGATATCAATGCACTGAAACACCACCAACTGGTCGAAGATGGTCAACTAGAAGGGTGTTACCTTCATCAACCAGCACAGGGCAGCCAGCAAGACGATGACGCTGTTTTAGCAGAGCGCCAAGCGCTAGAAAAATTGGGGTATAAGGTAGTACAGGTACAAGCCAAAGGTGGGGCAACAACCTTTGCTGAAGCGATGCAAAAGTTTGCGAAGAAAACAGGTCACCAGACCAAAGAGTAAGCGAATGGGTGTAGAGGGGCTTTCTATTACGGCTGATAACCTTTGGATTTTAAAGCGAACACATCATAAAGCTTTTTAACAACAGCCGCTTAACTCGAATTAAAACACACCCCGTAAGTCACTAAACGGGGTTATAAGTACATGAGCTAAATCTCTGCTATAACTTTATTTATGTATGATGCAATAATCAACGAGAGCCATTGATATGTCTTGTTTTTGCCTTAATAAGACTAGGCCTGTAACCGTGCCATTATTCACCTCATAAAACAGCCTAAAACCCGATTTTTTGAACTCTCTGATACTAGTGACCCCCAACCCTACAAGCTCAGAACATCTAGAGTACATGTTAGGGTTATGGCTCACATTTTCTTCAAAGGCATCTAAAAGACTCTCAATCCCTTCAATGACTGATTTTTCATCATTCCATTGAGTTAGGTGATCAATCGAATCATTTAGCGAATTTTCAAATGTTTCCGTGTATTGAATTTCTACTTTATGAGTCATATTTACCTTTGTTACTTACGGGCAGCTAATCGACTTCTTAAATCTCTAGACGAAGTTACACGATCTTGAACAACATCATTTTTTGCAAAGCTAACCAGTTTCATTAGCGCAATGGCATCTTGACGTTTTTTATGGTCTTCATACGACTCAACTACATACGTAGGTTTTCCATTTTGCGTGATCGTTAGTGGTTCACTTAAAGGCAAGTTAGCCGCATTTTTTTTTAAGAAACTGACGGTTTCTACATTTGCTGTGTCCATAATCACTCACCCTGTTTGTATTTGTTGCTTTAGTTAGTTGAATGTCATCACTCATTCAATAGCTATATTGTACTACCCGATCACTACTAGTTCAAATTTAGACTTTATTTAAACTGCTCTGCACAACCAAGATTGGACGCTTACCCAAACGAGTTTCGTATTTCATGCAATGCTTAATCAAAGTTGGCTTTTTGTAAGATCTCAATGAACGTCTTGATCTTGAGGTCTTCCGCTCCCTGTTTCGCGTAGAGGCCAACGTTTCCTAGCTTAGAGTCATCAATCAGTAAGGTTTCGAAGCCTTTGTCTTTCATCCAATCGCACATTTTATGACTGTATGGCATGACAGCATCAGACATTCTTAACATATCTAAGCTCGCAAAAAGAGAGTCAACGTCATAGACATCTCGCCCAACCACCTCGGTATCACGCCCACCAGGCTGTGAATTTACGTGGTCAGACAGTACAGAGTTATGTCGAGAATGATCGGGGGTCACTTGGAGTATTGGAAACGCTAATGTCTCACGCCTTAACAAACTCGGATCTAAGTGTTTCTTCGTTAGCAACGGATGGTTGGCTCGAACAAACACCGCTTCTTTGTCTTGAAAGAGTGGGTAAAACGTTACTTTGCATCGCTCATGCAGCCCATAGATTTCATGGCCAACAAACAAGTCGATATCGCCTTGAACCAAGTGGTGCATCAAAGACAAGTTGTTACCGAACTCTAAATGTAGCGAGCCCATTTTTTCTTGTTGCTTGTATTCCTCAACCGCCTTGCAAACAAATTGTTCCCACCAAGCTTCCCCGGTGCCGAGTTTCAATTTACCGGATTGGCGCTGCTGCATGTCGGTAAAGCGGTGCATCAAAGACAGATGCTTTTCTTGCTGTTCTTGTGCAAACTCCCGAAACAACACCCCGTACTCAGTAAGCTCAACGCCTTTTGACTTACGAGTAAAAATAGCCACACCAACATCACTCTCTAATTTCTTGATCGCAGCGGTCAAGGAGGGTTGGCTAATATTCAGCTTTTCTGCGGCACCTTTAATACTGCCAGTATGCGCAACCATCAGAAAGTATCGGTATAGCTTGTTCATAGGATTCTCTTAGTTTGCATTCGATCACAAAATGCGAGGTTAGAAATTCAACAAATTAAACCACTGAACACAGTGCGCAGCGGATAAAGCTCATGATATAGGATTTTTCTATAGAGAGCATTAGTAATGCTATTTCCCAGTGTAAGATGAAATCACTATAGTAAGGTCAATTAACTTATTAAGTGGACATTGAGATGGAACAGAAATGGTGGCATGACGCAGTGGTCTACCAAATTTACCCGCGTAGCTTTTTAGACTCGAATAATGACGGTATCGGTGACCTAAATGGAATCATCAGCAAACTCGATTACCTCAAAGAACTAGGCATTAATGTCATTTGGCTCTCCCCTGTTTATCAATCTCCAATGGACGATAACGGCTACGACATCTCCGACTACCAAGCGATTGCTGAAGAGTTTGGCACAATGGAAGAGATGAAACGACTGATGGATGAAGCGAAGGAACGTGACATTAAGATTGTTATGGATTTAGTGGTAAACCATACGTCAGATGAGCACCGTTGGTTCGAGCAAGCACGCTCTTCAAAAGACAATCCGTATCGAGACTATTACATTTGGCGCGATGCAAAACAGGATGGCAGCGCACCGGATGACCAAGGTTCGATCTTTGGCGGAAGTGCTTGGCAGTGGGATGAAC
>NZ_JBFRSN010000405.1:0-5048 GCF_041473595.1 Vibrio sp. 10N.222.46.A1 | reverse complement strand
GGCGATCATCAAGGCGCCTGTAATGAATACCCTAGGTGGGTGTTTGTGAATGGTAAAGACTGCCGCCTCAAGCAAAGTAACTGTGCCGGTATTCCTAAACGACGAGCAACAGAACAACACGTCTGTTTGAATGGGTGGTGATAATGTTGACCCAATATCTAACTCTATTTAAAGCCATTGCCTTTGCTTCCGTTCTTAGCGGTGTCGCTTATTGTTCTTATGACTACGGCGTAACAACTACCGAAGCCAAAGCACTAAAAGCGCAAAACGTACTCTGGGGAAAAGTAGAGCAGAAACAAGATGAGGCTTTTCAACTAGCCGTAAAACTCGCTAACCAAAAGCCTGATATTCGTATTGAATTTCGAGAGATTGAAAAAGAGGTGATCAAGTATGCTCAAAAGAACAATGATAAGCAGTGCGTTGTTAATGATCCTGACTGGATGCACATCCGCGCCCAATCAGTGCGAGCGCATAATAGAGCAATCGGTATTCAGCAACCCTCCACCGTCCCTGATGGTGCCGCCAAAACCGCTACAGGTTACGAGCGAGACGCCGAAGTCTTAGCGGAAGATGTAGCGAACCTGCAAACCTGTGCTGAAAATGCTCAGAAGCTCTTATCGCTACAAACTTGGATAAGAGCACAACTGCAACACTCACTGCAGTAAAGACGAATCTGTCTATACTCGATACTAAGCCGCATCCAACTTTTTATATTCTTTAGGGGTAATAACCTGTTGCCCCACAACATCATTCAATTCTTGCATCATATCAATCAACGGTAGCAGCTCGTTCTTGTGGAACATCCAATCCACCTTATTCAAGTCCAGTGACGTAATACTCTCGCGTCGAATACTCATCAACTCGATTGGCACACGGTGAACCGAAAGCACCTCGTTCATGGTCTGATTCTTCACATCACGGTAAGAATCTTTCGCTTCTACTTGCCCAATCGGCTTGAGTTCTGGCGGGTTGGAGTCTTTACCTTTAGCGTTCACAAATAGATTCTTAAATGCTAATCCTTCCTTAGCTTTCAATTGCTCTTTGATCTCGTTTTGTTGCTTATCTGTCATGTTAGGGTCGTTCATATACAGCAAGTAACCCGCATGGTTACCATTGCGGTAATACTGACGGCGAAACAAAGTGGCATCATCGTTCAACCAAATAGAGGTCAAAGAGCTAATGTGACTCGGCAAACCATACAGTTCTTGAGCAACGTCATAGTCACCCAAATAGAACACTTGGTTATGTTTGTAGTCTATACGGCCATCATCGTCGTAAGCTCTTGGCTTATACGACCAACCCAAGTCTTCACGCCTACGCATGTAAAGTGTCGGTAAATGCTTGAGCTTAACGACTTCGCCTAAACCTCTATAATCTCGAATCACCTGAAGATGAGCCCCACCAAAAGTGAGGTAGTCTTGAATAAAGCGCTTTGCATCTTGGCGTGAAAGTAATCCACTCAACGAAATGGCATGCATTAACGTATTGCGCTTAAACTCAATCGCACTCGAATGCATTGGGTTGGTACGCAGTGCTTTGGCTAAGGTGTCTAAGGCGATCGGTGGTTCGTATAAACCATCAACCAACGCCACTTCTAAATAACTGAGAATGTCGCTGTTCATCACGCTCACGGGTTTAGAAAATTCAATCTCTATCACTTGGTCTCTCCAAAAATTAGGCTAGAAGAACTCGACAGTGGTGTCGGTGTCGTTATTAATATCAATCGGCTCCCAACGCAGAACGTGCATAGACGCCCAGGCTAAATCCGCATGAGAGCCAATTTTGCTGCGGTTGGAAGTAAAGGTAATTTGGTTACTTACTTTGGTGGTTTGCTGGCGAATCATTAAGAATGAGTGAACGAGATCATCCCACTCTGCTTCAAACTGTAAGCGGCCACTGTTAATGATTTCTCGTGATTTGTACGCCATCAATCGTTTCACTTCGGGTGAGTAATCCAACTCAACCAAAGCGGGATAAAACTTGCGAACAAGCTCTGCAACCGCAGAGCCTACGCCACTGGTATCCATCGCCATGTACACCACATTGTATTTATCGGTAATGCTGCGAATCGTGTCAGCCTGTTGCTCATAGCTAGAACCTTTAAGGCGCACTCGCTCAATCAGTCGGAACACACCACCTTTGCGCTTAGGCTTTAACGCCACCACAAGGCCTGCATCATCCGAGCTTTCACCCGTTCCGCCACCTCTTGGGTCATAACCGACCAAAACCTCTGCATTGCCCACTGGCCTTACTTTGTCGTGGTCGACATCTTTCCACAATGACGTGTCGGCCTTACAGGCCAGTAATGCTTTCAATGAGAAGAATGAAGCGCTGTCATCCAAAAACTTACAACGCAGCAGGTTGTCGAAAATCTCTTTAACCGGATACTTACGCTTAAGCTTATCCATGTTGAAGAAGGTCGCGCCCTTCTTAATCGCATCATCAACCGTGATCATTTGACGGAAGATAAAATCAACACCTAAAGCACCGGCTTTAAGTGCCTTGTGGCTGATGTCAATACCGTGCTCTTTCTTGCCTTGCCATTTCGGGTAGGCTTCATGTGCCATGGTGGAAGGTGTTGAAATGTAAGTGGTGCGAAACTGCGCCTGAATCGACATACCGCCTGCATAATCATCCAATTCAGCAAAGCGAGGGATCCAAAACACTTCATCCCAATACATGTGGCCGTTAAAGCCTTGAGAGGTCGCAACATTGGTCGACATAAAACCAAGCTTTGCGCCGTTGCTTAACTCGATGTCGTCCTTACCTTTAAGGTCAACTTCGCCAATCTCTAGCGCAAATTTACGAATGTAGTTTTTGAAGATATACGACTGCTTTTTCGACGCAGAGATAAACACCTGGTTGTCGCCAGTCAGCACCGCATCTTCAAACGCTTCAAAGGCAAAATAGAACGTAAGACCAATCTGACGCGACTTAAGATAAAAGCGAGTTTCATTGATCTCATCGTTTTGTTTATGGCCGTGAATTTCCTTTTGGTATTCGAAAAAGGTTTTCTCGCGATACTCATCCAACATCTCTTTGGTGATGTGGGAAACATCGTTCTTCACCTTATTCGACTTACGCCCACGCTTTTGCTCACCATCACTTCGGCCAGCTGGTCGGCTGCGTCTTTGCTCAGCTTCATCACGCTTGAATTGCTGTTCGAGTAACATCTTGAGCTCACGCTCTTGGCTCTCAAGCTTTTCGTCAACCCACATCAAGTAAGCAATGCGCTGTCTCATCATTAATTCGACGGGCGCGTCATCCCTCAGCGTCTTCCAATCAAACTGAGTTATCCATTTTTGAACCGTGCGTGTGGCTACGCTAACCGCTTCTGCAATTTCAGCAGGCTTACGTTGGCGTAAAAACAGTCCCAAAGCTTTCGTTTGGTCGGCGGTATATAGCGGTTCGCTAACAACATTATTTTCCATGTTTGCATAGTGCTACAGCGCTTGTGATTACTCAGCTTGAACGATTTCTATATCAAGCGTTTAGAACTAGGACAAATACAAAAAGGCGGAGGCATTGGGTAAATTGGAATCATCGAATTTAGGAGAGTTTAGGCATGTTCAAATCAGAGCCAATTTGTGTATTAACCGCAGGACCAACCATTGATGGTCGCGATATTCCTCAAAAGGTAATTGATGATATTGCCGAAACTTACGACCCGAAAAAGTACACCGCTCGTATCAACGATGATCATTCTGAGTGGAGCTGGAAAGGTGGCTCGGTGTTAACAGCGGAAGCGCGTGGCAACGAGTTGTGGGTTGAAGTGAAGCCCAATTCTCACTTGTTACGCAACATCGAAAACGGGCAGCTACTGCATACCTCATGTGAATATTTAGAAGACTTTGCGAAAACAGGAAAAGCTTACCTAACTGGGCTTGCATTTACCGATGAGCCAGCATCATTAGGAACAACCCAAGTACACCTTTCAGCGCAGCGTAGTGAGAAAAAAGCCCTGCATGTATGCACTGGGCAAATGCTCAACTACACGGGGAAAGCCCCAGAACAAATCGAGCTATCAACTGAAGAGCGCTCGTTAATGAACAAACTTTTTAGCTGGTTAAAAGGTGAAGAACCTGAGCAGCTCTCACAACAACAGGAAGAAGGCGACATGAGTAAAAAAATTGAAGAGCTGCTTGAAGCAAGCGTAGAGCAAAACCAAGTTCTATCAGGTCAATTAGGCCAACTTGTTACTCAGCTATCGGCTCAAAACAACCCTGAACAAAACCCTAATGGTGATGAAAAAGACACGACACCAGAAGGAAACAGTCAAGAGACTGAGCTGAAAGGTCAAGTCGAGACTCTTTCGTCACAGGTAGAAAGCCTAACAGGTCAAATCGAAAAGCTCAGCAAGCTAACCGATGAAGAGCAGCGCCAGTTAGCAGGCGAAGGTGATGACGACAATACTTATTTATAAGTGTTGATACGTTCTCAATCCATAACGTTTTAGATTAGGTAATAGACATGCAACAGCATACAAAAACAAAACTCAGCGCTTACGTGAAAGCGGTAGCCGCTCAAAACGATGTTGATGATGCAACAGAGAAATTCAACGTGAGCCCTAATGGTACTCAGCGCATTATCGCGGCTATCCGTGAAAGCAACTGGTTCCTAGAAAAAATCAACATCATTTCGGTGAAAAACCAAAAAGGTGAATCCATTGGCCTTGGTGTGACAGGCATGATTGCCAGCCGTACCGATACTTCTGGTGCAGGCAAACGCACACCTAAAGATCACTCAAGTATGGGGGCTATGCCTTACATGTGTGAGCAAGTGAACTTTGATACTGCACTACGTTACGCAAAAGTAGATGCATGGGCGCATCATAAAAACTTCAACACCTTGCTAAGTAAAGCGACTCGCGAACAGATTGATGCGAACAAAATCACTATCGGTTGGTATGGCGAAAGCGTTGCTGATAACACCGATGCAAGCGCGAACCCGAACGGTGAAGACGTAAACAAAGGTTGGTTCCAAGCCATGCGTGACCACAACGCAGCGCGACTTATCAAACAAGGTAAGAACGTGGGTGAAGTGCGTAT
>NZ_JBFRSN010000404.1:0-4296 GCF_041473595.1 Vibrio sp. 10N.222.46.A1 | reverse complement strand
ATCAAGGGAATTGTATGTGCTTCAGGATTAATTTCTGTGATAGAGGTGGTTATTAACAAAAAATAACTTTAAATACAGCATATTAGTTTCATTTAATTAGACTGCGCTTCATATTTTTGTTTGTGTTGTTCTTGAGTGCAGAGTGCGCTTGTATAGAAAACTATCTTTCGAGTGAGCAAATATCGAACTTTTCAAACAAGGATATGCAATTAAGTTAAACAATTGTAAACAGAATCAACCTCTTTGCACCCAATTAATGTGAATAGATAAGTCGCACATCGCAATCGGCAATGCGTATAACTAGCAATACATAGCCAATGGTGATGTTTTGTATTTCTTTCCGTTTATTTATCGAATTACCAAGGTTGTTTATTGTACATCTCAAGCGATGCAGCAATGTCTATACACAAGGTGTGTACCCATCACCTAGTAGTGAGGTTAGTCAGTGAGCATCTTACGAATTCAACAAACGTTAGGAAATATCATGAACAAATCACTTATCGCACTCGTTCTTACTGCTGTTTTAGCAGGTTGTTCATCTGGCAGTGGTTCTGAACCGGCACAACCTCAATTTGATGGTGACTATGGTTTCGAAAACATTGACCCAGGTTTTGGAAACGGCGACTCTGATAGTGATGTCGACAATGGGTTTGATAATATCGACCCTGGCTATGGCAAAGATGATTCAAAAAACATTGCTGATACCATTGAACAAGCTGATCTAGGCTTCGTCTACATCCCAGATATCGGTGATGTACCATTTTTTAATAAAGACACAGGTGAAGCTCATATAAGCGCCGTAAAACAACGTTCTGATGATCACGAAACGCTATACAGCATCTACGTAGATGATAAACGTGTTGGTGAAATCATCATTCGTGATAACTATGTCAAAGTTAGCTCTGGAGACAAGATGATCTCAGGTGAGCAGAAGTCTTATCTTGATACTGAACATACCTTTTGGACTATTCGAGGTACGAACGGCAATGTAGTTGGTGACTTTAAGCGTCTCGACGATGGTGTTTGGGTGTTCCGTGAAGAAATGAACCGTGAAACATTTGTGGTTAAGTATCACGACGGTCAGTGGAACTTCATCCCTGTCGCAGACATTAAAAACAAGGTTAAAGACAACTTGCCGTCGCAAGCACAAGCCACCAAAGTGCGAGCAAAAATGCAGGTTAATAAGCTACGTACTTTGAAGTAATACTTATCACCAATCCCATATCAAAAAGGCATCCTCAAATCCAAGAGGATGCCGATCAAGCATCAACCAAGAATACATAACTAAAAAGCTCAAGGAAGATCCGGACTAGGTTACTAATTTACTGGCATTCAGTACTTTGAATTCGCCGATATTTTGTATACATAAGCGAGAGATCCAATGACCATCAAAAAGTTCCCCCTTCTGACATTAGCCGCTGTCTTGCTGTTCACTATGTCTAACGCACAAGCCAATGAACAAAACCAAGAAGAAACTGCGATAACATTTGGCCTATCAGCTGAACGAGGGTGGAGAGATTGGTCTGCTTCTTACATCAAATATCGTGGTCCGGGAAGCATAGGTTATGGCATCGAGTTTACTCGCTCGGCTTATAACGAAGGTGAAGAATCGTACGAATACAAGCAACACGACAACGAATATCAGTTTCACGCCCCTATTGGTATCACCGAAAACTTGTACATCACCCCAGGTTACGGGATTAAGCGTACCCATATGGACGTCACTTTAGATAACCGTGAGTTCTCTGACAGCTCAACCAAACAAGTTGGTGGCTTAGATGCAACCTACATCATGGACAGTGGCTTTGTTGTGACCGCAGGTTTCGATAAAGCAGAAGGAGAAGACTTGGAGTTCTCAATTGGAGCAGGTATCGCTTGGTAAAGTCGACTTAAGGAAGCATACGCAAACAAAAAGGGCCTAGATTTCTCTAGACCCTTCTATATAACAGCGTTTTGTACTCGACATTATCGAGTTACACGAAGTGATTAATCTTCGATGTAGAAAGCTTCTACTGTGCCTTTTAGAGTAATAAGCATTGGCTGACCAAAACGATCTAGCGCTTTAGGAGAAGGGATCTTAACCCAACCTTCGCTGATGCAGTATTCTTCAACATCAGTACGCTCTTTACCATTTAGACGAATGCCGATTGGGTATTCGAAACACTCAGCCACGTGGTGTGGGCTGCGTGGGTTACCTGCAAGATGATCTGGTAAAGCTGGTCTTGAATTAGTATCGCTCATGTTCATTACCTGTATGTACGTAAATAAAAAAAGTGCGTCATTCTAGTCAATATAGGCTTGGTGCTCAACAACTGGTGCAATAAATCGTAGAGATCGTTTTAATCAACAGCGAGTTGTTTGATTTAAAAGCGATATAGGCATGAGTTTCAACGAAAATTTAACAGAGTTATGCATTGTTGATGAAAGAGAGAGCTTCATTACTCGAAAGGCAGATAACCTAATATCAAAGTTTTTATTTCGAACTTATCGATTAAGCTCAATACTCATCACTTTATGGTTCGGTTCTGATTCGATATCGACGATTGACCAACCAAGAGAAAGGTACAAAGGCGCAATATTGGTGTAGGCGTACAACTTAGACGTTGAATCTTTCAAGGGTTGGGATTGATAATAGTCTGGCATTTGTTCAACAGCTCGTTTAATCAATTCACTCGCAATACCTTGACCGCGCCATACAGGGCCAACAAACACGGCGTTTATCCACACCACATCCCGAACCTGGTGAGGCTCTTGAAAATAGGAATACGCCAAGCCACCAATGACCACATTATCGCGAAGTACTGTTATTACTGGAGGGAGTTTTACGTTTTCTTTATAGGTATCTTTAAACTTGAAATTACACCATTCGCTTTGAAATAAGCCCTCTAACTCACTCCAATAAGGTGAGTTTTCATCGCAATTTCTAAAGATTACTTTCTGCATTTGTCCATCCTTTGAAGGGCTAATACGGCCATCCTAACCTTGGTTTATATCAGGGTAGGTAAAGTTACTCTTCTTCGTCGTAACTGTCTGCTGGGTCTTCATTGATTTCTTCGCCACACCCCAAGCATTCGGCTTGCAAATCCGTAGGCATCACAATAATCAAACCACAATGCGGGCATAAATCACCTTGTTGAAACATCCTGTTATTCCTTCTACGTCACAGCTATTGCTTCGGATACTTTTGCTTACTCGCTTCTTCTAACCAATCATGAATAACTTGGCGAGCAGACTCGGATGGCGGTGCATTTCGTTTCCCACAAATCTGGTCAATTTCAAACGGAAAGGCTTTGCTTGGAACACGACGTAGGCCAATGGTTAAGCGCTGAGGCTTAAGCATTCGAAACACCACATAGCGGTCGCTCATGATTCGATTGTGATAGACGCCAATACAATGTTTCTGTTCCACGCCCTCTTGTTCAAGGTCGTAGTAATCAGTAAGCGGATGAATGTTGTCATTACCAAGTAAAGGAACGGGATAAGGGATGTCCATGTCCACAGGCCGATTTCCTTCTAGACGGCGTAACTGACGCTGTTCTGTCCATCTATCATGCAGTTGCTCAAACATAGCAAAGGAATTTTGGCTAGTGATTGCACGCAGTGGATCGTCCATCTCCAAATCTTGACCCAGTAAAATCGCGTCTTGGAACATGGCCATCTTTGAAGGCGCATTGAGCCTTCCCTCTTCAACCATTGCAATACCTAATCGACTGCCGGTTAAAAACGGATGAACCTGATCCAAACGCAGCGCTGTGTAGCCAACTTTGGAGTAATGCTTGAATTTAAGAACACGTCTTTGCAGGGGTTCGAGAATTCGCACAATGTGGTCAAGCTCATCACCGACGTTGTAATGAAGCTCTAGCTTATCGATAAATTTAAGGGTCGCTTTACTACTGTCTAATCCCAATTCGGTTAAGATTCTCTTCTGCCCTAGGCGACTCAGTTCCAATGCTTTCTTGTTATCGACACTGTGTTTCATGCAGATTAACGCCAAGATAACCGGCCTTAATTCAAGCAGTTGTGCTGCCTCATAAGTGTTCGCCGCGAGCCAAAGCATCTGGTATTGATACTCAGGGAAATCATCGGTTATCTCACGATAACGAGCAGGTAACGAATCTAACCAACGACCATTTACATCAAACTGTTCAACAAGATTGAGGCTTAAACCAATACCACCGTCGAGCGGGAGTCGACCATCTTCAAACACATGAAAGCCGACAAGCTTTTGAGACCAATCTCGGATCTCAATATCGTAGTCGAAACCTAACGTCCTAGTGGGAATGGTGAGTAGTGCTG
>NZ_JBFRSN010000403.1:0-3671 GCF_041473595.1 Vibrio sp. 10N.222.46.A1 | reverse complement strand
GCTTTAGTCACAGTGAATGATAATTTGTACACTTAGCGAGTTCGATAACAGAATTTATGAGGCAACCCGTGGATAACTTTCAACATACTTTGCAGGCATTGCAACAAGGTGAAGTCATTGCTTACCCGACTGAAGGCGTTTTTGGGGTCGGTTGTGATCCCGATAATCCACAAGCCATTAAGAAATTGCTCGATTTAAAACAGCGGCCGATGGAGAAAGGGTTGATCCTAATTGCAGCGAGTTACGAGCAGTTGCTGCCCTATATTGATGAAAGCCAGTTGACGGAAGCGCAGTTGGCAACAGTGAAAGCGACATGGCCGGGACCAGTGACTTGGATAATGCCAACCAGCAGTAAAGTAACTGACTGGGTCAGTGGCCAATTTGAATCCATCGCGGTGCGAGTGACGGATCACCCTTTAGTTCAAAGAATGTGTAATGAATTCGGTAAGCCGTTAACCTCGACCAGTGCTAACCTGACAGGTGAATCGCCTTGTATGACGACTGAAGAAGTTCAACAGCAACTGGGTCAACATTTGGTGGCTATTTTAGAAGGTCAAACGGGTGGTCGTGAGAAGCCAAGCGAAATTAGAGATGCAAAAACGTCGAAAATATTAAGACAGGGTTAAACCCTGCAGAGGAAGAAAGATGTCAGCAATTGATAAAGAAGCAGTAAAACAGTTTTTACTGAGCCTACAAGATTCGATTTGCCAACAGCTTGAGCAAGCTGATGGCGCAGCACTGTTTGAAGAAGATGCATGGGAACGTGAACCTGGCGAACGCCTTGGTGGCGGTGGTCGAACTCGTGTGATGACCAATGGTGCGGTATTTGAGCAAGGTGGGGTTAATTTCTCTCACGTAGCGGGTAAGGCAATGCCTGCCTCAGCCACGGCTCATCGCCCTGAATTAGCTGGACGCAAGTTTGAGGCAATGGGTGTCTCATTAGTTATCCACCCTAAAAACCCATACATCCCAACCTCACACGCCAACGTACGCTTCTTTATTGCTGAAAAGGAAGGGGAAGACCCTATCTGGTGGTTCGGTGGTGGTTTTGATTTAACGCCATTTTATCCTTTCGATGAAGACTGCCAATCTTGGCATCAAACCGCTAAAGATCTTTGTGCGCCGTTTGGTGATGATGTTTATCAAGAGCATAAAGAGTGGTGTGATAAATACTTCTATCTGCCTCACCGAGACGAAACACGCGGTGTGGGTGGTTTGTTCTTTGATGACTTAAATGAGTGGGGCTTCGATAAGAGCTTTGCTTACATGCAGGCGGTCGGTGAAGGCTTTGCTGCGGCGTACTTACCAATTGTAGAACGACGCAAAGAGACACCTTATGGCGAACGTGAGCGTGACTTCCAACTATACCGTCGTGGCCGCTATGTTGAATTTAACCTAGTGTATGACCGTGGCACCTTATTTGGTCTACAAAGCGGTGGTCGCACAGAGTCTATATTAATGTCGATGCCGCCATTGGCTCGTTGGGAATACCGCTACGAACCACAAGCGGGTTCACCAGAAGCTCGGCTTTATAGCGACTACCTAAAGCCTCGAGTTTGGTAGTTCTTCCTTCCTTATAGGGATAGTGATAGGGTCATCTATATAGATGACCCTTTTTTATTTCTGTTAGGTAAGGATATGACACAGCAAGTAGATCGTTATGCCGTTTTCGGTAACCCTATTGGGCAAAGCAAATCGCCATTCATTCACACATTATTTGCTCGCCAAACCAGCCAACAACTTACCTATACAGCACTCCAGCCAGAACAAGGTGAATTCATCACTGCTGCTCAAGCATTTTTTAGTGAAGGTGGGAGAGGGTGTAATGTCACTGCGCCATTTAAAGAAGATGCTTATCAGTTCGCTAATCGCCTGACTGAGAGAGCTGAACTAGCAGGTGCCGTAAACACACTTAAGAAGCTAGATGATGGAGAGATCATTGGTGATAACACCGATGGTGAAGGCTTAGTTCAAGACCTTCTTCAACATCAAGTTGCGTTAAAAGGAGCTCGCGTTCTTCTTCTTGGCGCTGGTGGTGCTGCGAGAGGAGTGATTCAACCTCTTCTCGATCAAAAGCCACAACAGCTGGTGGTCGCTAATCGAACCTGCTCCAAGGCTGAACTTCTGGCTGAGATGTTTTCGTCGCATGGAAATATCAAAGGTATAGGGTTAAGTGATGTTAATGAAGGTTTTGATGTCATTATTAACTCGACCTCATCTGGTCTAAGTGGGCAGCTTCCTGAAGTGTCTGATGCTATTTTCAATTCTACTAGCGCCGTTTATGACATGGTTTATGGATCGGGAACCACAGTATTTAATCAATGGGCATTAGATAATGGTGTTCATGCTGCTTATGATGGTTTGGGTATGTTGGTGGGGCAGGCAGCAGAAAGCTTTATGCTTTGGCGTGGTCTTCGTCCGGGAACAAAACAGATTTTAAGAGAATTACGTAAAAACCTAGAGATGTAATGAGGTGTTTATAAAAAATGAATCAATCAATTCTATTTTCTGATATCCAAGATTGGGATGAAGAGAATCAATCAATCACCTTCCCAGCACAGCAGTCGGGTGCACTGATTGAGTGTGTAATGTCTATTGAAGAGTTGTCTCGATTGGCAGGCAAAGATATAGAAGAAGGCGATCAAGCTTTAGTTATCTTTTCAGAGTTACGTTTCGATATTGAAGAGCTAGCTGAAGAGTTAATAGAAGAAGAGGAGTATGACTCCTCTAATCGGATCCAAATCAAAGCGCTTTAGACTGGAAGTACAGAGTCTAGATAGTCGTTTTTATTCTGAACATAGTTGTCAGCTGACTTCTGTAAAAAAGCACGCTCTTTATCGTTTAATGGGCGTGCTTGTTTTACCGGGCTTCCTACATAGAGATAACCGCTTTCAAGTACCTTGTTCGGTGGCACTAAGCTACCAGCACCAACCATCACTTCTTCTTTAATAATCACGCCATCAAGCACAATAGCTCCCATACCCACAAGTACACGATCTTCAATCGTGCAGCCATGCAGCATTACTTTATGACCGATAGTGACATCATTGCCTATTAATAGAGGGTAACCCTCAGGGTTTTCTGCATTCTTATGGGTGACGTGCAAGACACTACCATCTTGGATATTCGTTCTCTCTCCAATATGAATGTGGTTCACATCCCCTCGAGCTGCAACCAAAGGCCACACGCTAGAGTCATTACCGATTTTGATATCACCAACCAGTACCGAACTTGTATCTATATAGACACCTTGCCCTATCTGAGGGGATATTCCTTTATAACTGCGTATTGAACTCATAAATCCTCCTTTATATAGGCACCTTAAGCCGTTAATTAAGGGGAATACTAGTGAAAATGGGGTGTTTTGAACAAAAAACGCTCGAACAATCAAAAAAGTAAGAAAAACTTCAAAAAGGGCTTGCCAGTGTGATCGAAATCTCTATAATGCCACCTCGCTGACACGGGATGGCTTCGTAAGAAACCAAAACGAATCAGCAGGTCAAATTAGCCAAGCTAAGCGCTTGAAAAAAGTTTTGAAAATAGTGGTTGACACTAAAACTTAAATCGCTAAAATGGCCGTCCGATTTGAGCGAAGCTCAAAAAGGAAAAGCTCTTTAACAATTTAAACCTATCAATCTGTGTGGGCACTCGTTGATGAATATCAAAACGTT